>JAUWZC010000135.1 GCA_030615565.1 Desulfobacteraceae bacterium
TCGAGTGAGCGGATTGGAAACAAGCGCCTTTGCAAAAAAATATATATTTGATCCGCTCGGAATGAATAACACTCATTTTCATGATGATCCAAATATGATTGTGAAAAACAGAGCGTATGGATATTCTCCAAAGAAAGAAGGCGGATATAGACTCGATATACTCAGGCTTAAAGTGATAGGTGATTTGGGTGTTTTTACTACTATAGAAGATTTTCTTAAATGGGATCAGAATTTCTATGAAAATAAATTGGGTGATGGTACTCAAAATCTGATCAATATGATGTTGACTTGTGGGAAACTAAACAACGGTGAAGAAATCCCCTACGCACTTGGGCTGAACATACGTCACTATGGCGGTTTAAAGAGCATAAGTCATAGTGGATCTGCTGTGGGGTACGTGGCTTATTATATGCAATTTCCTGACCAGAGGTTTTCTGTAGTGATCCTGTCAAACGTGAGTAATTTTAGTGCGGGACGAATCGCAAGAAAAATTACAGATTTGTATCTCGCAGACCAATTCACAGAATCTCCAACTCGTAGACGGAGGCAACGTCCTCGAGGAGAAAGGCCCAAGCCCGTTAAACTTACATCTTCGCAATTGCAGACATATGTCGGTAACTATTACAGTGATGAACTCGATATTACATATATTCTTGATGTGGAAAGCAATAATTTGATTTTAAAACTTCGAGAGACTTCAAGCATTCTTACTGCGTATTCAACCGATAACTTTGGTTGGGGCAGAAGAAGATTGGAATTCACGAGAGATAGAGTAAAAAGAATTATTGGTTTCATACTGCAGGCAGGACGCGTTAAGAATTTGAAGTTTCAAAAGATAGAAGAGCCATAAAAAAAATCTTTTTTTAATTAACGTGAATTATTCACGAGTTGAGGTTGCCGCAGACGTCGTTGCGAGGAGCGAAGCGACGCGGCAATCTCATTTTAAAAAGAGATTGCTTCGCTATCGCTCGCAATGACAATTTATATGTAATAGTATTAATGAAACAGTGTACTAAGGAGGATCCAATGAATAAAAAATTTTCATTTTCTTTATTCTTACTTCTGTTATTGCTATTGCCATTCACACTCATCGCCCAGACTACACCAGATAAATTCTTAGGCCATAGAGTTGGTGCAGACCGCAAGCTTGCTGATTACCACCAAATTCAGGCTTACTTCCAAAAGCTCGATAAGGAATCGGGAAAAATCAAGGTTTTAACCATTGGTCAATCTACCTTAAACAAGCCCATAATCATGGCCGTCATAACTTCCGAAGATAACATGGCTAAGCTCGACACCTATCGAAGCATAACCAAAAAACTGAGAGATGCAAGAGGCCTGACTCCAGATGGAGCCAGAAAGCTGGCCGAGGAAGGTAAGGTTATCGTTTTTATAACATGTAATCTTCACGCCACAGAAATCGGCTCGTCTCAGATGGCCATGGAATTTGCCTACAACTTAGTTACGGGAAAAACACCCTTTGATGCTGATAAAGTTCTGGAAGATGTCATCATTCTGATTGCGCCAACCATTAATCCTGACGGCCAGCAAATGGTAACTGATTGGTACCGAAAATATGTGGGCACTAAGTATGAAGGAGGCCGTATGCCCTGGCTGTATCAACATTATGCCGGTCATGACAATAATCGTGACTGGTTCATGTTAAACCTGGCTGAAACAAAAGCCGTCACAAAAGTCATGTATCAGGACTGGATTCCTCAAATCCATATCGACCAGCATCAGATAGGCCCTACGGGCGCACGTCTTTGGATCCCGCCTTTTGCAAATCCTCCCAATCCCAATGTCCATCCTCTTATCTGGCGTGGAGTTGCTCTTTGTGGAATGAACATGGCCTATGACCTCCAGAAGAATGGCTTCAAAGGTGTCCAATACGGCCAGGAATTTGCGGGATGGTGGGATGGAGCCTGCGATAACACTCCCTGGTTTCATAACACTATATGCCTCCTCAGCGAGGCGGCGTCTGTCAGGGTAGCCAGCCCGATTAATATTGACTCTGCAGAAATATCAAAATCATATATCGAAAAAAGCATGCAGTTTCCGGACCCATGGCCTGGTGGCTGGTGGAGGCTGAGAGACATGGTGGATTACGAGATAACCCTGTCCATGAGCCTGGTTAAAACAGCCTATCTTCACAAGCAAGATTTTTTGTACAACTTTTACAAAATGTGCAAGGATTCCATCGAAAAAAGAGAAGAAGGCCAGCCGTATGCTTTTGTCATGCCTAAAAAGCAGTGCGATTACCCGACCACACTTAGAATGCTCGACATCCTGATGTCCGCTGGCGTAGAAATCAATCAAGCTAAAGAAGACTTCATCATTGGCGACAAAGTCTACGCAGCCGGCTCTTTTATCATCCTGATGTCTCAACCTTACAGACCTTATGCGCAGGCTTTGCTCGAAAAACAAAAACATCCGGACCTCCGTCGTCAATATCCTAACGGTCCCTTCATTCCACTGGCTTATGACAATGCGGGCTGGACTCTTCCCTTACAGATGGGGATCAAATGTGATCAAATCAATAATCCCTTCAAGGCAAACCTCACAAAGTTGGATAAAGTTCCTTACCCTTCTCCAACACCGCCCAAGGAAGCTGCATCATATATCGTCCTTGATTCCCGGCTCAATACTTCCTATTCTGTCGTCTTTTCCCTTATCAAGACGAAAGCAGAAATCTACCGCTCCAAAGATATCATCAAAGGTGAAGGATTCGAAGCGGCAGCAGGAAGTTTTATCATTAAAAACACCCCTCAGGTAAGGAAAGCCCTTCCTGCCCTTTTGGATAAATGGCATGTGGGAGCCTTTGGGCTTGAAAACATCGCTGATATCCCCAAAGCTTCTTTGAAGAGATTCCGGATTGGCCTTTATCAATCCTGGAGATCAAACATGGATGAAGGCTGGACGAGGTATGTTTTTGATGATTTGAGCATCCCCTACACGACACTTCACAATAAGGATTTTAAAGGAACAAAGAAGAAGAAAGTCAACCTGAGAGCCAAGTTTGATGTGATCGTCTTTGCGGATGAAAACGCGGATATAATAAAAACAGGAAGGCGCAGCCCATCCTCACGCTATGCAAGATATTACTCCGGGAGCATCCCACCTGAGTATGAAGGTGGCATTGGCAAGGAAGGAGTCGATGCGTTGAAGTCCTTTGTCGAACAAGGAGGCATTCTTGTTACCCTCAACAGTGCCTGCGGTTTGGCTTTCAATGAGTTCAAAGTGCCTGCTGGAAATGCCCTAGAAAGAGTTGACCGGAGTAAATTTTCATGTCCTGGTTCTATCTTAAGAGTCAATGTCGATAACAAATCGCCTATCGGATACGGAATGCCAAAAGAGGCTGCAATCATGTTTTATCAAAGCATGGCTCTAAGCACGCGGCCCCCCTCTGCAGGGTGGGATAGGAAAGTTGTAGCCAGGTTTCCTGAAGATGATATGCTTTTGAGCGGCTGGCTCTTCGGGGAAGATGTGATAGCGCGCAAAGCCGCAGTGGTTGATATTAAGCACAAAAAAGGGCACATCATTCTTATCGGCTTTCCCTGTCAGCACAGAGCTCAATCTCATGGAACATACAAATTCCTGCTCAACGCGCTGTTGTATCCGGAGGTCAAATAGGGAAGCGAGCGACTTTAGACCTTAAGAGTTTTATTATTGCTCTTTTCGTTTCCATGGTTTCCAATCTATTCCGCTGATGTATTTCTGCATCCATCTAATCTCTTCTATGTCACGTCGACGCTGATGCCGAGGCTCTCGAAATCCATGCGGTTCTCGAGGAAAATTGATGTACCGTACTGGAGCCTTGCCGATTTCTTTGAGCGCATGGAAAAACATCATGGCTTGATTGGGAGTGCTGACCACATCTCGCGCACCATGAAGCAAAAGCGTAGGAGTTGTCACATTTTTTACGAACCAGAGAGATGAAACCTTGCGCCAATCCTCAGGATTTATCCAGTGAGCTCCCCCGATGTAATGAAGCTTGAGGTCAAAGCTGAGGCCTGGTCCTGACTCCGCAGTCCAGCTACCGACCATGGCTCCCAAAGAGGCTGCCTTAAAGCGATCGGTCTGCGTGATGACCCAGCTGCCGAGAATTCCTCCCCAACTCCAGCCCCGCACTCCCAGCCGGTCGGGATCTGCAATACGTTTCTCTATCAAGTAGTCTGCTCCAGACATAACATCATCGAACTCACCGCCACCGACATCACCTTGCAGCGCGCATAAAAGGCCATCGCCGTAGCTATCGCTGCCTCGAATATTTGGACCGAGCGAGGCATATCCCAGCCCTGCGAAAACATGAAACACAGCCCTGAAGCCATTAGAAAAGTGCCCCGGCGGCCCACCATGAATAGTTACTATTAGGGGGAGCTTTTTTCCTTTCTTATGGTTTCCCGGCACGTAAAGAACTCCCTCGATCTCCATTCCATCTTTGCTCTTCCAGCGTATCACTTCGCCTTTAGCCAACAATAACTCATTTTCAATCCACGGGTTTGTGTTAGTTAAGCGAATAGGATTTAATTTACGCACTGAAGAGACATACAGATCAGATGGAGTGTCAAAATCGCTATAAGAATAAACCATCTTTGTCCTATCTTTCGAAAAAGCGAGAACCCGGAGAGTTCCTTCAACGTTAGTAACATCATGGATCTTTCCTGTGGCGATGTCGGTTCGATAGAGATTGAGATTGGTACGACGTGCTTCGTTGAATAACAGACTCTTGCCGTCTGGTGTCCAGGTGAGGCCGGAAACATTGCCTTGGTTCGGTTCTTCCAGTTTCCTCTTCTCACCCGAATCTGGATTCATAATCCAGAGAAAGCCGTGAGTCAGGTCGAAATCCTTGTCAGAAGGGGAATGGTAGACAAATGCTTTCCCGTCCGGAGCCCACAGGATATTTCCCTCCGGAGCATTATTGTTGGTGAGGCGAACCGGTTTCGGATTACTTACATCAACCAAGTAGAGTTCGGACAGATGGAAATAATTCTCCGTGTCGTGTTTTGTTGCTGCGAACGCGACTCGTGTTCCATCTGGAGAAACATCGAAGGCGTTGATAATAAGTTCCTCGTCCGTTATTCGCACTTCCTTCTTGGATGAAAGATTGAATACCCAGAGGTTTCGCCAACGGGCTTCTTCTCTTCCGTTGGGCCCTTCAAAGACAAAGATCGCATCGTCTCCCAAATCATATTCTTTCTGTTCTTCTTTACTCCTCGGTTCTTCAGCCGTAAAAAATATTTTACTTGCATCTGCAGACCATTTATAAGAATCCACACTGTTTTTGTGAAAGGTGAGCTGAACAGCTTCGCCACCTTTGAGGCGCATGACGAATATCTGGTCTTTCTTATCGACAGTACGCTTAAACGAGAGATATTTCCCATCGGGCGAAAACTGGAATGAACTGCCACCTGCATCACCAACAAATTGGAAGGCCTCACCGCCGCGTGCCGGAATCATGAAGTGTTTCGTCTTTCTCTTGTTTTTTTCCCAATCCAGCTCCGATTTTGAAAAGAATACCCACTTTCCGTCCGGAGACATTCGCACGTTTCTAAGACGGACCATATTCAATGCATCATCGACGGTCATAGGACGGGGATTCGCATCCTGCGAATAAATAATGCTAAGACAGAAAAGGAATAAAACCCAGCTCAAAATAATTTTTTTCATAGAAACTTCCTCTAAGATTATTGTTTTTTTCAATTTTATTTCTCCTTCCTTTCCTTAAATTATGTATCTAAAATGAAAAAAAAAGTATAATATAGCCCTTATATTTATGCAATACTAATACAAACGCAACATGTATTTTTACAATGTCATTGCGGGCATAATACTAAAAAAGTGTTGTTAATTAGCATTATTTTTTAAGTAACAATACCATTTTAAGTATGATATTTTATGTTTCTCTGTTAAGCCCCGGTGACTTCTATAATGATGCTTCAACTGTGAATAAAAATTTTCTAATAAATTTGTGGTTGGAGCAATGAAGGGATCATCAATATAGTGAAACATGTCTGGTAAGGCGTTATTGATTAATCCCATTGCCTTTTTTAAATCTAAGTTAGCAACACTATTTCTAGGTAATCTTTTTATAAAATCTCTGTATTTATAATACCAGTCACTATAGGTCAATAAAAAT
>JAUWZC010000117.1 GCA_030615565.1 Desulfobacteraceae bacterium
CTTAACCATTAGTTTAAAGTTTGACGGCTTCGTAAAAAGTCCAACTGTCCCGTCCTGACGGGATTACGCTTCATCTTTCGTCATTGCGGTGTACTGGTAAGTACGCCTCATTCCTCAAGATTCGCAAGCCTTGCATTTGGAGCTTTTTACCGCCGCCCTTTAATGCCCCACCCGGGAGGGTGGGGATGGAGGCGGCTAATGAATTAATTCCTTTTTTCAAGCCCCGCCTGGAAGGGCGGGGTCGTTGACTTTGCCGTCCAAGTTTTGACTTTTTACGAGTTTATCAAAGTTTGAATTGTTAAATTCTAAATAGAACAAATGTTAAACATTAGTTCACTTTTAATCTTCCTTGAAATGCATCTGCAAGGTTCTTCTTTGACAGTTGGAGCCCCGGCAAACCACTCCACTCCTCTTTCCATATTAATTTCTGGGTAAAAATAACCCCAAAGAAAAGAACTACGCCAATAAGGTCGGTATAGAGTGGAGGAAGGAGGAGCAAAAAGGCAGCAACACCCATGAAAATCCATTCAATGATATTTGTGCGGTGGAAGAGATAGGCCTCCAAAAAGGCGGTAAAGGCTATAAGACCAAGTGTAGAAAAAACTATAGTCCTAACAACCTCCCAGAAAGGGCCATTCAAGAGAAGAGGCTGGTAGGCCATGATAATAGGGATAATATAGAGGCCCTTTGCAATCTTCCAGGAAGAAAATGCGCATCTCATAGGGTTTGCCCCAGCAACACCTGCGGCAGCAAAAGATGCCAGGGCCACAGGAGGTGTGACATTGGCATCCTGACTATACCAGAAGACTATCATGTGGGCAGTTATCAGAGCAACTCCCATCTCGATAAGGGCCGGTCCGGCCAAGATAACCAGAACAATATAAGACGCTGTAACAGGCAATCCCATGCCCAAAACAAGAGAGGCAAGCCCTATAAGAATTATAGCAATCAGAGGGACACCACCAGAGATTGAAACCACCATACTCGAAAATTTAAGACCCATACCAGTAAGGCTTACCATACCAACTATAATACCGGCTGCTGCACAGGCCGCAGACACAGTGATAGCATTCTTTCCTCCCAATGCCAGGGCATCTATGAGATCTCGCAGGCTCAATCTTGACTGTTTCCGAATCATGGCAGCTAAAAAGGTGGCCACCACAGCAACAAAACCGGCCATCATTGGGCTAAAATTTCTAACAAGAACATAGATTAATATACCTAAGGGGATAAGGAAATGGAGACCGTTTTTTATTGTCTCACCGATCCGTGGAAGTTGATCGCCCGGGAGCCCAAGGAAGCCCATCTTCTTTGCCTCAAAATGGACAAAAAACAGGACAGTTACATAATACATGATAGCCGGTATAAGTGCCACCTTAATGATATATAAATAAGATGTATTGGTGAACTCCGCCATGAGAAAGGCGCCAGCCCCCATAATTGGGGGCATGAGCTGGCCACCTGTAGATGCGGCTGCCTCAACCGCGCCTGCGATATGGGGCTTATATCCCAGCTTCTTCATCATAGGGATGGTAAAAGAGCCAGTAGTAACCACATTTCCTATGGCGCTGCCGGAAACAGATCCCATAAACCCACTTGCCAGGACCGCTGTCTTGGCCGGGCCGCCGGTCATACGCCCGGTCAAGGCGTAAGCCAGATTTATGAAAAAGTCTCCGCCGCCTGTTTTCTGTAAAAAAGACCCAAAGAGCACAAAGATAAAGACAAATGTCGCAGCAACGCCTAAGGGAAGGCCATAAATACCTTCTGTAGTAAGATATAAAAGTGTGAAAATACGCTCCAGGCTATAACCTTTATGTGCAAAAAACTCCGGCATGTAGGGGCCAAAATATGCATATACAATAAAGCTTAAACAAATAATGACCATTACCCAGCCAATTGTTCGGCGACAGGCCTCTATTACCAAAAAGGTGGTAACCAATCCAAAAATAACATCTATTGTTGTCCAATCACCCTGACGTTCAATGATCTCGCCATAATTAAAGATGATATAACCACCAACAAGAAAGACCAGGGCAATCAGGAGCAAATCGATATAGAAATATATATCCTGTTTTTGCCTGGATGCCTTTTTTGTTGCCGGGAATAAAAGAAAGGCAAGGGTCATGATAAGCGTTATATGGATACAACGCTGATATATGGCTGAAAATGGTTGGATTCCAGCAGAATAAAGCTGAAAAAGAGAGAGGGTAACCGCTATCACAGTAAATGCAAAGGCAAAAAAACCAAACAGATTCCTGGTCTTACTCAGTTTGATCTTTACCTCTGGTTCTATCTTTTGATCCTGCATTTTTTATTTTCCCCTGTCTCACATACAGGCGGACCCTCATTCCTGGAGTCATCCTGCTTAGATGTATCTCTTCTTCCCTGATGAGAATGGTATGATCAACTGATGGTGCTCCTACCCTTAGATAAAATTCTCCGAGTGTAATGTTCATATCCTTAATAAATATCCATCCATTTTTTTCAACTATTCTCCCCTGCCCAGGCCAATGGCCCATACCGGCTCCGAACATCTTGAAATAGGTCTCTTTAATAATGATCCCCTTTTTTTCATCTACATAAAAAACTTCATATACGGGAGATATATCAACAGAGTGGATATACCTTATGATGAAAAGTTCTCCAGGCTCTATTGGTATAGAGATCAGCTCTTTGCCATCCCCTTTTTCAATTATCAATGAAAGGGGATACCTGGATTTGGCTATAACTGGCGAAAAAAAAAGGTAAGATATAAGAATGATTGGTAATAATGTCTTCAGATACCCTGGCATATTGTTTCTGCTTTGCACAAACTCAGAGGCCGTCATAATAATATGACGGCCTCTTATTAAGATAATTATCTCGTTATTTTTTTGGCAACAATCGGTTAGGAATTGTCAATCCCAGCTCTTTATAATATTTAATTGCACCTGGATGAAGTGGGATAATCGAATGTTTAATAGCATTCTGAGGCGTAGTGTATCTTGCAAAGGGATGTATCATTTTCAGGTAGTCTGTATGCTCAAACACTGCTTTAACAAGTTTATACACCAATCCTTCATCCAGAGAGGCTGTGCATGCTACTGTATTCCACACTGATGGATTAAGTATTGGATTGTCCTGCCCCTTATAGGTTCCTGCTGGCATTTCAAAGGGAGAATAAAAGGGAAATTTTTTACAAATTTTATCTATATCCGCCTTTGAAAACGGTATAACATAGATATCCCTTGTAATGGAAAGGTCCATCACAGAAGAGGTGGGAGCTGCCACATCCCAGATGCCTACGTCAATTGTTCCATCCTTAAGGGCATTTGCATTTTCTGTAAATGAAAGCCGAAATACCTTAAAGCTGGAATAAGGAATCCCTAAGGCCTCTTGTAAGATTAAGTTAGTTTTGAACTCTGTTCCGCTTCCTGGTGCGCCAACAGAAACTTTACGCCCCTTTATATCATAGATAGTCTTGATTCCTTTTCCTTTCAATGCTACCACATGGTAGTGATGAGGATACATCTGAAACATTGCTAAGATTTTTTGAGGTTTTCCTTTAAATTTGCCGATCCCATTATAGCCCTGATATACGACATCATTCATAGCTTCAGCAATGACTGTTTCGCCCCTATGTGCCAGCTTTACATTCTCAACAGAGGCACCTGTTACCTCTGCAACCGCTTTGATCCCTTTTACGTATCTGGTGAAAATCTCTGCCAGGCCCCCACCATAAGGATAGTAAACCCCACCTGTGCCACCGGTACTGATTGAGATATATTTAGTTTTGGCCTGAGCTGAGGTTCCAACCAGCAGAAAGATGAAAAAGGCAATTAAAATCGGAAAAATTATTGTTCTGGTATTTCTCATTTTATCTCTCCTTTTACTTTATGGTTATTAACCAAGGGATATAGTTTTAACAACTACTTCCAGTTTTTTTGGCAATTGGGTTGCCTTTATCACCGGACAAGTAACTACCTTTTCCTGGCCAGGTTTAAGAACTGGTGGCTTCCCCTTCCTTGGGACCAGATGGCCTACAGCTTTTCCTTCTTCGAGGAGATAAATCTGAACCCTGAAACGCTGTGGTTTGTCTGAAATGTTTTTTATCCCTACCTTAAATACAACCGCCGGTTTTTTCTTGAATTCTGTCACAGTGCATGAAAATGATGTAATATCAGCCTGCGGAACCACATTCCATGTAATATCTACTGGGCAGGCTACCTTTCCTTTAGGAATGTATTTTGTTTCTGCACACCCTGTCACCATCAAAAGAGCCAATGCCCCAAACAGAAGAATTACTACACTACTTTTCTTTCTCATCTTAGTTCTCCTTTCTTTTATATTTTACCGCCGCCCTTAAATGCCCCACCCGGGAGGGTGGGGATGAAGGCGGAAATTTAATTATTTCCTTTTTCAAGCCCCGTCCAGAAGGGCGGGGTCATTGACTTGCGATTATTAATTATAGCAAAATCACCTCCCCTTTTTATTAATTTAACCATCCACGATATGATATTGAAAGAGTATAAATCTTTTGTCAAGGTATTTGGCTTTATATGATATTTTAGAAATGCCTTAAAATTCTTAAATGCTACCTAACTTGTTTAAAACAATCTTAAGGCAAGTGCCTTCAATCGTGTGGAAAACTGGAGAGATTCTCCTTCAAGCCGAAGATTATAAGCATATCACCCTCTTCTATAATAGTAGAAGGTGTGGGGAGTATATATGAGACCTTATCACTTCTCTCTTTTGTCTCTCTTTTGATTGTTAAAACAGTGGCTCCAAAACGCTCGCGAAGTTTTAATTCCCCCAAACTCTTACTCAAAAAAATCCTGGGAGCAGTAACCTCTAATACCAGGAATCCCCCCACTAAAGCCAACCTTTGCGAGTGTATCTTCTGCTGGAGACGAAAAGAGGTTGCCAAACCAGAGGCCATATCTAATTTAAAGATCTCCCGGTTGTAAGCCTCTATTACATCACTCCTCCGTATTGTGCCAACCAACTGCCCTTTATCTACAACAGGAATCTGATCAAGCTCAAATTTCCCATAAAGCTGCATAACCATATCAAGGGATTCCTTAGTATTCACTACTGTCATTTCTTGGTCCATAAGATCTGAGGCAATTACTACATCATGAACAGTCTCATAATCCTTTAGAATAGGTCGCAAATTCTCAAGGGAAATATGACCCTGGATTCGGTTATCATTCCCAACTACAAAAAAGTGGGGATGGGAGCTTGCCATCATCCTCGTAGCAAGTTCGGTCAAGGGTGCAGAGGGAGATACCAGCTCAATATCAGGAATCATCACCTGAGAAACCTTTAGGTGCTTAAGTACATTGAGCTCCTTTCCACCATATATATTCAGCCCCTTCCTGATCAGTTTGAGGGTATATATAGACTCTCTGGAAAGATGGGCTGAGATCACTAAACCTATAATACAGGCAAACATTAAAGGGAGTATTATCCGGTAATTGGCAGTCATCTCAAAGATGATGAGCATGGCAGTAATGGGTGCCCTGGTGGTACCTGCAACAACTGCACCCATTCCCACTAAGGCATATGCACCAGGAGAAGCAGTTGTGTAGGGGAAAAGTGTATGAACAATTTGGCCAAAGGCCCCTCCCAGAACTGCCCCCATAAATATGGATGGTGCAAATATCCCACCTGAACCACCCGAACCGATGGAAATACTAGTAGCTAATATCTTGGCAACCAGGAGCCCAATAAGCATAATCCCTAACATTTCACCACGTAAGACCTGGGTGACTGATTCATATCCTACACCGAAAATCTGGGGGAAAAAAATTCCAATACACCCAATAATAGCTCCCCCGATAGCAGGTTTAATATATTCAGGCAATTTCCATCCTTCAAAAAAATCCTCCATACCGTATAGAACACGGATAAATGTGTAAGCTACCACCCCTGCCAGTAGCCCCAATATTAGATAGAGGAGCAACTCACTATAATGCAAAAGATCATAGGCAGGGATCTCAAAGGCAGGAAAATTTCCCAAGTAGTGTCTTGATAGGGCAGTAGCAACCACTGAGGAAACGACAATAGGAATAAACTGGTAGGCAGCAAACTCACTTAGTATTATCTCTAAAGAGAAGAGAGCACCTGCCATGGGGGCATTAAAAGTAGCAGCAATACCTGCCGCAGCACCGCAAGCCACTAAAATCCGTAGGCGTGCAGCTGATATTTTCATCAACCTACCGATGGCTGATCCAATGGCAGAGCCAATCTGCACAATTGGACCTTCACGGCCCACAGATCCACCAGAACCAATACAAATAGCAGAGGCAAAGGCCTTAGCAAAGACTACACGGGTTCTCATCCTGCCATTTTTTAATGCTACAGCCTCCATCACTTCAGGCACACCATGCCCTTTTGCCTCTTGAGCAAAAAAATAGACAATGATCCCTACCAGAAGGCCACCAATTGTGGGGATTAAGAGTTTTATCCAGAAGGGTGTCGCCAGGACCATCACCAGCATTTCCTTTCCCTCCATCCCGGCTAAACTCCCCCAACCAAATTGAGCAAATACAGCGATTAGTTTTCGGAACCCGATGGCACCATATCCCCCCACTGCCCCAACAATCCCTCCCATCACGATCATAAAAAGCTGCTCGTAACGGGTGAAAGCAACTGAAGTTTTGTTCACTCCCTTTAGGATTTTTGAAAAAAAATCGCCTTTCATTGCATACCTTTATAAGTCATTGGGATTGTTAGCAATCGATTCAAGTCCGCCGCACACGGACCTACAGCGGATAAGGAATACTAATTTTGAAAAAGAAAAGAAAAGAAAACCTGACTGGGCGTCTATACTGAATAATGAATATTATAAAAAGAACTACTTTTTTAAATCATATAATAAGATCGGATGTAACATTTTAGCTCTTTTAAATTACCTGGTGAATGAGCATGGAGATGTCTTTTTTTACCATGCCCCTGGCCCAGACCTGGCA
>JAUWZC010000250.1 GCA_030615565.1 Desulfobacteraceae bacterium
AAACGAATAGTCTTTGTTGGTGTGGGAGGTCAGGGAAATCTTCTTGCATCAAGGTTGCTTGGTGAGGCATGCTTATCTGCCGGCATCCCTGCAGTAGTAAGTGAGATTCATGGAATGGCCCAGAGAGGAGGTATTGTTGAGTCAGCCGTTGTTATGGGAGATGCAACAAGCCCAATAGTTTCAAAAGGTGAGGCCGATATTTTGATAGGTTTCGAGCCATCGGAGACATTGAGGGCATTGAACAAATGTAACAAGGATACTGTAGTTATTACCAATATTCATCCTCTTCCTCCCTTTACTGTAGCAATAGGCCAGGGAGTTTATCCTGATATTGATAAGTCCCTTGATTTGATAAGAGATAATGTTCGCTCGTTAATAGCTTTGGATGGTGATGAGCTGGCAGAAAAGGCTGGAAACCCTTTATCCCTGAATATGGTTATGCTCGGGGCATTGGTTGGTAGTAAGGTTATTCCTTTGGATGAAGATATACTTAAGGAAACAATATCTAAGACAACAAAACAGGCATTTTTAGAGTCAAATTTGAAGGCCTTTGATTTTGGCGTTGCTTCTTCAAAGGTTGGATGAATAGGGTAAGTTGAAATGAAGCAAGTAAAGGATGTAAACATATCAATAAACAATAGAGTTTTTACTATAGATTTGGCCATTGAAGATGAGGAACTCATTGAAACCATATTTAATGCGTTAACGGAATATGTTAAGAAGGGTTCTTCAATAAAAATAAAGGAGGCATATGTCACTTCTCTGTCAGACTCACTAAAGATAATTTCAAAGATAGTTTCAAATAGGGCACAAATGGATGAATGGAGAGCTGAAATAAAACAATTGATATCTATTGTACGGAAAGGGAAATAAGCGCATGGCAATATTCCCAAAAGTTAGACCTGCCAGTCATCGCAAGATACTCTGTTTATCACCAACTTCCTCTTTTTCTATTGCTGCCTCTGATTTTAGTCTGTTGATTGCATCTATAAGGGCTGGAAATACATTGTCTCTGGTATCACCTGCCACCATTATAGTTACAATCTCGTCACCAACCTCAAGATAGCCTTTATTTGTTTCAATAAGGATATCCACTATTCCAGGCCTTGACTTGATATCTAATATAATCTCTTCAATCTTTTCATTTTCAAATTCAACATCAAGCCCCACAACAGCCCTTCCATCCCTTGAAAAAGACCTAACTATACCAAGGTGGCTAGCAATCATACCTGCTTTGTGGAAATCGGGATGGGTTTTAATAATCTCTGTCATTTTATTTAGATCCATACTATTACCCTCATTTAGTTTTTAATGAGCTTGTCTTTTTTCCGGCAAAAAACAAATCCGAAACTCGGATATCGAAAAAGGAAAAAATGCTAAGCACTAAATTCTAAACTCTAAACAATATCAAATATCAAAATCCAAATGACCAAAACATGTTTGGAGTTTAGCAAGGAACTATTTAATGGTTTTGGATTTTGAACATTTGAATTTGAAAATTGTTTAGGATTTAGATATTAGGATTTAGGATTTATCACTATTATCAGGGTCCAGATTAAATAACTTTTGGGCGCTATCTAAATAAAGATTTCGTGAACTCCTATTTTCCTTACTTTTTAAAAAGACTATAGGATCATTCAAAACCTTTTTGGTAATCGATATAGCCAAATTTTCCACGCTTTTCCTCTGCTCTGGTGTAAGATCCCCAAGGCTGGAAAGAGTTTTTTTCAGCTCTATCTGGCATATCTTTTTGCACTTTTCCTTTAGGGCTACGATGGTTGGAACAACATCCAGTGTTTTGAGCCATTCGCTAAACTTAATAACCTCCTCATCAATCATGCGCTCTGCTTTAACTGCTTCACCTTTTCTTTTGCTTAAGTTGGACTCAACAATTCCTTTTAGGTCGTCAATGGTATAGACAAAGGCATTTTCTATTTTATTTACACGGGGCTCAACATTTCTGGGAACAGCAATATCTATGAAAAAAAGTGGCCTATTCTTTCTGCCCCTCATCGTGTTTTTTACCTGTTTTGAAGTGATTATTGGTTCTGGAGAGGCAGTAGAGGTGATAACAATATCTACCTCTAGCAATTGATCACCTATCTCGTCAAAGGAGATTGCCTTTCCATGAAATAGATCTGCTACTTCTACGGCTCGACTAAAGGTCCTGTTGGTTACCAGCATTTTGTCTATTCTGTTATTTAAAAGATATGTAGCAGCAAGCTCTGCCATCTCTCCAGCTCCTACCAATAGAACCTTTTTCCCCTGTAGGTCTCCAAATATTTTTTTCCCCAATTCTACAGCCGCAAAGCTTATGGATACGGGAGATCCTGATATATCTGTCTCGGTCCGTATTTTTTTTGCCAGTGAGAAGGTTCTATGCATCAGCCTATTTAAGATTACAGAAGACGATTTATGATCGACTGCTATCCTGTAAGCTTCCTTGACCTGTCCGAGTATCTGCGGTTCACCAACTATCAGGGAATCCAGGCTTGCTCCTACCCTGAATATATGGCGTATTGCCTCTTGATCATCGTAGATATAGAGTGCTGGCCCCAGTTCCTCTCTTGGTATTCTACTAAAATGGCAAAGGAAATCTATGACAGATTCTTTGGCCTCTTTTTCATTATCGGTCGTGAAAAGTATCTCCACCCGGTTGCAGGTGGACAGCACTATGGATTCTTTTATATCCTTAATGCCTCTGATGGCGCCCATCACTTCATCTATATTATGCTCTCCAAAGGCAACCAATTCTCTCAATTCAACTGGCGCTGTCTCATGATTCATGCCTATATTGACTATTTTTATCATGGCAGTGGGTTTCCTTTTAAGCTCTCAAAACTATGATACCCCTCCATCAAGAAATTGACTCCAATGAATGTGAAGATCAGGATGAAAAAGCACCCTATGGACATGAGTGCAGAGCGTCTGCCGCGCCACCCTATAGCCATTCTCTGATGTAAAAGAGCTGCATAGCAAAGCCATGTTATCAAAGACCAGACCTCTTTTGGATCCCAGCGCCAGTAAGAGCCGTGGGCACCCTGAGCCACAATCGAACCGGTAATCATGCCTATTGTAAGAAGGAGGAACCCATAGTTGATCGCATGATAATTTAATGAATCGAGGCTGTTAAGAGAAGGAAGCCTGCTGTAAAAGGCTCCAAGCCTTTTTGACTTTATCTGATGTTCCTGGATCAGGTACATAATGCCAGCGATAAAGGCAATGACAAAGATGCCATTCCCCAAAAA
>JAUWZC010000046.1 GCA_030615565.1 Desulfobacteraceae bacterium
GGTCCGTTGTCAGTTATCCGTTGTTAAAAAATAACAAGGAAATATGATAGGATTCAATCAGTAATCAACTAAATAATCACATGATTTAAAACAACGGACTACTAACAACCCTCAAAAGACATTACCAGAGATGAAACGATACATAAGCAGAGGTGAATTTTTAAAAGAGATAGGGCTTTTGTCTATTTTAATAGCAACAGAAGCACACTGTTTCTGGCCTAAAAATAATAAAGAGAAAGGGGCAGATATAAGGGGTCATGTCTTTAAAAACGACGCCCCCAAAAGCCTCTGGAAATGGTCAATCGAGGGATTCCACTATACGACAAATGGGAAAGATGTCCGGTGTATGGTATGCCCAAACAGATGTTATTTAACTCCTGGAGACAGGAGTGTATGCAGGTCAAAGGTAAATATAGGAGGAAAGCTTTACTCCCTTGCCTATGGTAACCCATGTAGCGTTCATATTGACCCCATTGAGAAAAAACCCCTCAATCATTTCTATCCTGCCACCGATGTATTTTCTATAGCTGCTGCCGGATGTAATTTCCGATGTCTTAACTGCCAGAATTGGGAGATCTCCCAGAGAAAACCTGAAGAGCTCCATCACCAAGAGCTCTTTCCGGCTGATGTTGTCAGGATTACCAAGGAAAAAAATAGCCCCTCTATTGCCTACACGTATTCAGAGCCTGTTTCTTATTATGAATATATGTATGATACAGCAAGGCTTGCAAGAGAAGAAGGTATAAAAAATGTTTGGGTCTCAAATGGTTATATAAATAAAAGCCCATTGGAGGATCTCGCCCAATACTTAGATGGTGCCAACGTAAACCTCAAATCGTTCGACGATGATATCTACAGGAGGCTTAATGGCGGAAGGCTTCAGCCAGTACTTAATACATTTAAGCTTCTCCATGAAAAGGGGGTCTGGTTTGAAATGACCACCCTTGTTGTTCCCGGATATGTAGATAAACCGGAGATGACAAAAAGGATGTGTGGCTGGATATTAAAGGAACTGGGACCCGATTATCCCCTGCACTTTTCACGCTTTTTCCCCAGGTATAAATTGAACAGGCTGCCAGCTACTCCAGTGAAAACACTGGAGCTTTTAAGGGATATAGCCCTTAAGGAAGGGATACATTATGTCTATCTTGGGAATGTCCCTGGTCATGATGGATATAATACGTATTGCCATAACTGTCATAAACTCTTGATCGATAGAAGGGGATATAATATAGCCGAATTCAATATACATAATGGCAGGTGTAAGTTCTGTAAGACACCTATTCCCGGAAGATGGAGCTAATAAAGAGGGAGTAGGCAGTTGGCACATGGTCAATAAGGTATAACTGCTTACTGCGAACTATTAAGAAATGGAAATTACTATTTTAGGTTCAGGTACATCTATTCCCCACCCTAAAAGGGCTTCCCCCTCTGTTGCTATATTCATCGATGATCAATTCCTTTTGATGGATATAGGTCCGGGAACACTCAGACAATTGGCAATTGCCGGATTTAAATTCGAAGATATTGACTACATCTGTATCAGTCATTTTCATCCAGATCATACAGCTGATCTCATACATTTCTTTTTTGCTACACGATATCCCCCTATTCTCAATAAGAGAAAACCTTTCACCATTATAGCCCCCAGGGGTTTCAACCGGTTTCTAGCACTCCTGAGAAAACCTTATGGTACATGGCTTGATCTCCCTGATGGCCTTATGAACCTAGTGGAATTAAAAGCGTACGAAAACGACAAGAAGGAATTTAACAAATTCACAATACGTTCCGCGTCTTTAAACCACACCCCTCAGAGCATTGGCCTTAGAATAGAAGACAATTCAGAAAGAATTATTGTCTATTCAGGGGACACTGGCTATTGTGATGAAATTGTGGATTTGGCCAGAGGTGCTGACCTTTTGATCCTCGAGTCTTCCTTTCCTGATGGCCAAGGAATCGAAGGGCACTTGACCCCATCCCAGGCAGGTGATATAGCTACCCGCTCAGGGGCAAAAAGGCTTCTTTTAACCCACTTTTATCCGGAATGTCTAAAAACCGATATAGAAACTCAATGCCGGAAAACCTACCAGGGAGAGCTTATCCTGGCAACTGATCTTATGTCTTTATCGGTTAGATAGTTACCCACATTGCCTAATGGGAGCTGGGGTCAGAGCTTTCCTTTTGACAATCCTTAAATACACTGTTTGACAAGGCACCATTTTTTCAAATCAAAAAATCAGACCCCCTCTTGTTATTTTATACCAAGTTGCAATCATGTTATTGCTCGCCCCGTTAAATAGAAGCAGTGGGATTTTTAATATTTCAAGAGATTAGTTGATGGGTATATCAATCCAAGAGATAATCATATTTGAAGTTATTTAACAGGGCGAGGAGCAAAGCGACGTGGTTCCGCATAGCGGGACTTCACATTCGTTCGACCTTGAGGCTCTCGACAGGTTCGTTCGCAATGACCTCTATAAATAGTAGACGTTTGAATGCAACTTGGCATGAGATGGCCCAAATAACCAAGTTTTCTATGTTTTAATAAAGGAAGGAAAAGGGTCCGTCAATTGGATCTTGGGGTAATAAAGATTGGACTTTGTTCCAATACGGGTAGGCCTTAAAAGTTTGAAGTGACTAAAGAATCGTCAGCGGAGCCCCAGACTGCTCATGATGGCTTCATCAACCTTTTTCATAACATTATCTGATAGTTCAGTTATCTTTGGGGCTTTAAGCCGTTTCTTATCAATCGTTCGGATCTGTGATAAGTTTACAATCGAATCTTTTTTTAATCCCTTTTCCTTTTTGATGACAACGCAGATCGGGTAAGATGCCTTTTTCTCGGAGTATTCCGTAACTATCGCCACAATGGTCATAGGTGAGTATATGTTTCCAATATCGTTTTGAATTACAACCACAGGTCTGGTCTTTCCTGTTTCATGGCCTTTTACCGGATCAAGATTAGCATAATATACATCACCCCGTTTAATCATCAGGTCATCCATATTCTTGCCTTTTTAAAGATTTTCTGCATCTGAATATTCAAAATCCTTTGAAATTTCCATGTTCTCTTGTGCCAGACCCAGGTAAGCGTTTTTCATTTTTTCTTCAAATACTTTTTTTTCAATGCGTCTTAGTTCTTGCTCAATGGATTCCCGAACCAAAACCGACATCTTTTTACCTTCAATGGCAGATGCCCAGTTAAGTTTATCTTTTAGTTCAAAGGGAATTTGAACATTAAGCCGGGCATTTTTTGTTGATATATTTTGATGCATATAGTCAGCCTCCTTTGTTCAATTTTATGACACACAAATAGTTATCAATTTTTTGACTCAAAGTCAACAAAAAATATTTCTCAAAATATGATACAATACAGGCCAATATTCCATTATTCCATTTTTTGTGGTCCGATTCCCGCCTTTTCGGCCAGCCGAACAAGATCCGCCAGGGATTCCGCTTGCATCTTCTCCATCACCCTGGTCCGGTGCATTTTGACGGTTTTCTCGCTGATGCCGAGATCGTAAGCGATCTGCTTGTTCAACATGCCGGTGACAACGAGGGCAAAAACTTCTCCTTCAAGAGTAGTAAGGTAGTCAACATTCTTTTGAATCTCTGATTATATATTCGTATTGCATTTTCTGTACGAATGTCCCATTCACCAGCCTTAGATGCTGTCATGTCCAGGCACATAAGCCAGATCTTAGCCATGACTAACGTTAAGGTTGACGGGGAAACGGGGAGCGGCCCACCGCCTTCATATTAATCCATCAACCCTGCGCAAGGGAATGGGTAAACTGGGCATCCCTTTCGGCAGGAAGGCTAGACAGCGCTTTTGAGGAGTTGACCTTTTTTGCCGTGCTTTTTTGTCTCACTCAACATCCTACCACACCTCTTATTTTCTGACTTTAGTGTAAATATCTCTTGTAAAGAGAATTGGTATATGTGCGTGATCGAGACAGCAGGTAATCGAGATATATTTCAATCACCCCATCTCCTGCAGTTGCTTTTCCGTAAAGCACGCAGCAGAACTTTTCCCCCACGAGTCTATGGTTTTGTTTTCCTTGAATGGCTTCAAGTGTATGTAACCATCTTTCATGAGTTTCTTTAATGCCAAGACAGGAATGAAAATAGCTGCTTTAGGGCATGACATAGAAAGAGCTATTGAAGAACGGAAAGTAAGACGCGAAGCTTACAAAAAATACGATGAGTTTAAGAGAGCCCACGCCCTTAACAGCGCTCGGATCATTACAGAAATTATGGAAAGGTGCGAAAATAGAAAAAGCCGTCATAGAGGACGTGTTCAATCTGGTCTCCCAACACGAAACCGGAGGCGTGGACAGGAGCAACCTCCTTGGGAATGCCGATACGATCTCCTTCTTTGATGTAAATCTTCCTCTTTACTTTACCAGAAACACCCGGGAGGAAGTGGTAAGGCGATATTTATGGGGGTACCAAAGGTTGGCACCTAACTTAAGGCATTTCCTAAACCGGTTCAATTACGAAAATAAGGAAATAGAGGCACTCTTAAAGGAGGTAATAGCTCAAATCGCTCAAGAAGGAGGTTGATCAAGGATGTCTCATCCTGAATCTTTGAAGTACAGAATGAAAGGCCTCCATAGGAAGGGGATTCTCCTCAATCCAGAATAGATGGGTCAAGCACTGACAATCTGACGATCCAAAGCCGGGAGGTCCACTTGACACACGATCGACTTTATCCTATATTGCCTTTCCTGAAAAGAAACTTTTTTGGTTAACATATAAATCGATATTCTTAAAGACTCCGTGGAGAGAAATAGAATTATGCAACTAAAATTGGCCCAAAGGAGTTAAATTAATGGCAATAGTTTTCGGGTTGCAGCGATTCCTTCACGATATTAGGTTTCATAGGGAACGCTACCGCCAATTCACTGGTATCTCCTTTGTCATCCTGGTCAGTGTTACAGGTGAACCAAAGGAACTGTTGTTTTTTCCTGGTGGAGTGCTGGTTTTCTTGGGCATTGCAGTGCGACTGTGGTCCTCAGGGCATATTAAGAAGAACAAGGCCCTTGCCACTGATGGGCCTTATGCCTTTGTCAGGCATCCTCTCTATGCAGGCAATATCACCTTGGGATTTGGTTTTGCCCTCGCCTCCGGCTTATGGTGGAGCCTCCCCCTGTTGATAGTTATCTTGCTTGCCTTTTATCCTCATGCCATCCATCAAGAAGACGAAAACCTTCATCGCATGTTTAAAAAGGACTGGGAGCAATGGCGTAAAAAAACATGGACACTAATTCCACGACTTACCTCTTATCGGTCTGCACAAGGTGGAAGGTGGTCGTTTATACAAAGCCTGCGGCAAAACGGCGAGCCCATTATTGCCCTGTTTCTAATGTTTTGGCTGTATTTTCTTTCCTTGGGTCTACATTAAATCCCCTAGTGACACCGATGTTAAGAAATATGGATAGCATTACAGAAAGCAAGCTCCTTCACTGGATCAGGGGAAGCGTTAAAACCAGATCGAACATTTTTCGACGCGGTTATCAGGGCTATGTCTATCTGTATGAACACAAAGGTCGGCGTCTAATCATCAAGGCCCCAATGGGGTGGGGATTAAGCAGACTTATCCGCCGGGCGATGTTGCGCAATGAGTACAGGGTTTATTCCAGGCTATCTGGAGTATCTGGCATACCGTGCTGTTACGGCCTTCTCGATGGGTGCTACCTAATACTTGAATTCATCGACGGTCTTCCAGTCCGAAATGCCCAGATTAACGATCATGACATGTTCTTTGATACCCTCTTGAAATTGATAAAGGATCTGCACAAGGCAGGTGTGGCACATACTGACCTCAAGAAAAAGGACAACCTTCTCGTCGTAGAAGGACTCACGCCCTATGTTATCGACTTTGGTGTGGCTGTTATCAGGAAATCGGGTTTTGCGCCTCTAAACCGCTATCTCTATAATCTTTCAAGGAAATTTGATTTCAATGCCTGGGTAAAATTGAAATATGATGGCAAGTATGAAAATGTGGTTGACGAAGACAGAGAGTACTTTAACAGGACAGTAGTTGAGAAGGTATCACGCTGGATCAAGGATACTTATCTGAATATTAAAGAAGGTCTTTAGAGGCAATAGATAAGAATACCCATCATTGGAGCCTGCAAAAGACCGTCAGGTGCTATAGGAATTACCGCCTAAACTGGATATCATAGAGGTTCTTATATCTGCCATTTGCAGCAATAAGTTTTTCATGAGTGCCTGACTCAACAATTCTGCCATTCTCCAGAACATAGATCATATCAGCCCTTCTGATTGTATTCAGGCGATGGGAAACAATGAAGATGGTCCTCTGTCCAAGAAGATTTTCTATGGCCTCCTGGATAAGGAGCTCGCTTTCTGGATCAAGGGCTGAGGCAGGCTCATCAAGAATTATTACAGCCGGATCTTTAAGAATAGCCCTGGCTATGGCAATTCTCTGTCTCTGTCCACCGGAAAGGAGGGTTCCTCTATCACCAACAATTGTTTCATACTCCTCTGGAAAGGACATGATAAAATCATGGGCCTGGGCTGTTTTGGCTGCATTTTCAATTTGTTCTTTTTTATAATGGACACCATTATAATTGATATTATTGGCAATGGTGTCATGAAAAAGGAGACTCTCTTGACTTACTGTAGCAATTTGACCTTGTAAGGACTCCAGTGTTGCATCCCTAATATCCATTCCATCAATCCTTATAGAGCCAGATTGAATATCATAGAAACGGGGAATGAGATCCAGAAGAGTGCTTTTACCTGCCCCAGTTGAGCCAACAAAGGCTACCATTTTCCCTGCATTGACGGTAAAAGAGATATCACTTAAGATTAATTTTCCTGGTTCATAGCAAAAATCAACATGAGAGAACTCTATTGTATTTTTTAGTCTCGGCATCACCCTTGCTTCTGGTTTATCCTGTATACTTGGCACTGTATGCATTATATCAAAGACCCTTCTGGTTGCACCCTGAAGTGTCCTCAAATTATTATTTATCCTGGCCAGATTTTTAATAGGAGAGTAGACCCGGGCAAATGCATAAAGTATTGCAATAAGTTCTCCTAAGGTATGATGAAAGGAGATCTTTCCTATTATCAACACAATGGGGAGAATCAAAAAGACACTTGAATCCATCATGGGCCCAATTCCGAGCTGCCATCTAGTCCAATGCATAACCCTTTTATAGAGACTATCAGCAAGCTTCCTAAACCTATCTGATTCATATTTTCCCCTGCAGAATCCCTTTATAACCTTGACTAATAAGATAATCTCTTGATAGCTTGATGTTACATCTGCTGTCGCATCCTGCACCCTGGTTGAATGTTTCTTGACCTTGCGGCCAAAAAGCCTGATAAGACCAACAATTAAAGGGGCAACAATAATAGCCATTATGGTAAGTTTATAGTTCATCAAGAAGAGATAGATAAGAAATACCGATGCTGATAGGGGATTCTGCACAAGACCAATGATGATAATGCTTATAAAACCCTGCATTACTGTCAGGTCTGCTGTTGCCCGTGCAATTAGTTCGCCACTCTTGCGCTTATGATAAAATGTTAGGGGCAGCACTATGAACTTTTCAGCCAGATCAACCCGTAAAGTTTTAATGGCCCTGTTTGAGAAGGCTGCTGCTGAAAGCTCGCTCAAGTAAATGGTAATTGATTTAAGGATTACCGAAAGAAATGCAATACCAGTAAGAAGAACGAGCAAGCTATTTGGTGAAATCCCGCTTACCAAAACCAGTTCCGTTCTCTCAAAAGACCAGTTAGATCGAAATGTTAGCCAGGGAATTCTCCATTCAGCAGGATCACTTGCCCTTTTCATTCCTTCGTCAATAAAGGGCTGGAGAAGGTAGGCAGGCACTACAATAAAAAGTGCTGATAAGGCTGTTAGGATGATTGTCACTATTATTAGGCCCTGATGGGCCTTAACATAGGTGGCAATATCCTTACCAAGAATCTTGTTTAACATTTAACTAAACTGCATCGATATATCGAGAAATCACGATCCTCTGAACCTCACTGGTTCCCTCACCAATTTCTAACAGCTTCTGATCGCGATAGAATCTCTCGACATCATATTCTTTCATTAGTCCGTATCCACCATGTAGCTGGACAGCATGGTCAGCACACATACCCATAACCTCAGAGCAGTATAATTTAGCCATGGCAGCAAGTTTTTCAAATGGCTGCTCATTATCTCTCAGCCAGCAGGCCTTATAAAGTAATAGCCTCGCACACTCTATCTCTGTAGCCATATCTGCCAATTTAAAGGCATTAACCTGAAATGTTGATATTGGCTTGCCGAACTGAACCCTTTCCTTGGAATATTTAAGGGCCGAATCAAAGGCACCCTGTGCCCCCCCTAAACCCATTGCAGCAATGGAGAGTCTACCTCCATCCAGGGTTCCAAGCATTTGATGAAAGCCATCGCCTATTGGACCCAGAAGATTTTCTTTTGGTACCCTGCAGTCCTCAAAATATAGCTCAGCTGTATTGGATGCACGCCACATTAGCTTACCATGCATAGTCCTTGCCTCAAAGCCTGGGGTACCCATCTCTACAATAATCGAAGTCAGTTCTCGTTTGCCATCTTTCCTGATACCTGTCCTAGTCAATGGTATAACACCAGCAGTAATGTCAGCTGACCCATTTGTAATAAATATCTTGCTACCATTTATAACCCATTCGTCTCCATCAAGAACGGCGCTTGTCTGTGTATTTCCAGCATCCGATCCGGCATTAGGTTCAGTCAGTCCAAAGGCCCAGAGAGTCTCACCTTTACATGCCTTTGGGAGATACTTCTTTTTCTGTTCCTCATTTCCATAATAATAAAGGGGCCCTATACCCAGGGAATTACCAGCAGCAATGGTGGCAGCATGAGACCCATCAACCCTGGCAATTTCTTCAGTAGCGATAATATAGGAGACATAATCCATGCCCTGACCTCCATATTCTTCACTTACAAACATACCAAAAAGGCCAAGCTCAGCCATGGCCTTCATGGTCTCGTAAGAGAATTCCTCTTTTTCGTCCAGCTCCATGGCTACAGGCTTTATCTCATTTTCAGCAAAATCCCGTACAGATTTTCTTAAGATCTCATGTTCCATTGATAATGAAAAATCCATATATGCCCCCTTATCATTAAATTATCTACCAATATTGTCTGAGATTATTCTTGAAGAAGGATACTTAAGCCTCTTATATCAGTCAAGCCAAAAGTTTTTGTACCTTTGTTAATTCGTTCTTAATTTTCTTATAGATAACCTGATGAGGTTTACCATAATCAATTATAGTAACATCTGGCCCCAAAGGAGACCACTGAAGGGGATTACTGTTTTTAAAAAGACATATTGTGGGTGTTCCAAGCATTGCTGCGAGGTGTGTTATGCCGCTGTCGTGTCCAATGTAAAAGGAGGCCTTTTTGAGCAATGATAAAAGCCTGTCTCTGTGGGGTGATTGAATAATCTCTATTTCTATCCCTGATAGCTCTTTGGCAATGATTTGATCCCATTGTCCTTCCGCAGGTCCTAAAAGCAAGATACATTTATGAGATATCATAAGATCTTTATTTATTATTAGATCAAGCCAAAATTCAGGTGGAAAATTTTTCTTTTTACTTCCTGAGCCGGGATGTAAAACAATCATGCCTTCTGATCTCGAAGGTTTGCCTTTTCCAAGCAAGGGTCTCCTCTGTGCCTCATCTATGGCTTCCTCAGGATTAACAGGTAGTCCAGATTTTTTAAGGCATGATGCTAAATATAATGCAACATGTATTTTTTCTTCCCTTTGTGGAAAGGGTGGAAATGAAAAGATAGAGATGTATTTCAGGCACTTTCTTAGACCTTGTTTTAGCTTACATGAAGGATCACTGAGAAAGCAGATTACCCTTTCAACATCCGGGAAAGAAAGGTCTTTGCAATGAGGTTTTTCAAAAAATAGGGTGTGCCATCCGCCCTTTTCGTAATCAAGGCAGTTTAGTAAGAAGGGTTTTAAAAAATCAATTCCTGGTTTTTTCCCCAATAATGTTAATTTTGCCTTATCAGCTATTTGATAAAGGGCCGGAGCCAGCAATAAGGTGTCACCCAGGGCGCTCGGTCGAATAATTAAGGCTCTCAATGTGTAAAATTAGTCCTCTTAGAAAACTTTTAATCCAAACTTACCGATATTGCTTGAATAAGGATAAATATCATTGTATATAGAGTGCCATAAATCTTCAACATCAATAAGAGGAGGTATTTTATGAAAGGACCAATAAGATTGGTCAGGTCTGATAAGATTGCAGAATATAAAAACCTTGGTCCTATCTATGAATGGTCTGAGGGTAAGGCATATCTTATGATTGACGGGGTCAGATTTAAAGGAAAGGTTGGTGCTGTCCTATGTTATTATAATCCACCTGTTCATCAGGTAGGAAACCCAGGACTGGATGCCTATTTAGAGGGCTTAGATAGAGTTTTTGAGAAGAAGGATGATCTTGAATTTCTTATCCTCTATGGAGCCAATGATCCTGTCCATGCTGGCGGGGATCTCAAGGAAAGCCTGAACAGACTGGACAAAACCCTGGAGATGAAAAAGGAAAAGGAGGCAAGCGGTGCTTCTTCAGAGGAGGTAGACGAGCTCTTTAAATGGGCGGATGACAGGTTAAAGAAGGGGATTGGCCTTCATGGAAGCATTAGAAAGATTGCCCAATATTTGAGGGTAGTTGCTGTTTGTGGAGGAGGGACAAGGTTTGGTGGTTCGGCAGAGATTCCCCTGATGGCCGATTTTTTAGTCGGTGACTCCAGAAGCGGTATGTGTTTTAGCGAGGCTACTATTGGTCTCATTCCAGGTTGGTCAGGAATAGCCAGAACATTGATTAAGGCTGGGCTAATCAATGCTGAATATATGGCTAAGACATCAAAGGAGGTAAAGGCCAACCAGCTAAAAGAAATTGGAACCTATAATGTAGTTATAGATATTCCTTTTACTTTTCCAAAGAGGCAGAGAACTGATGATCCTGATGCTGATAAGGCAAAGTATCAGGAAGATTTAGAAACCCATAATGATGAGACAGGAATGCTTTTACTTCCAAAGGGATTGGAACTTGACACCTGCCCGGCAAAAGAGATACCAAAAGTTGGTGATAAAGAGAGAAAAACCCTTGCCATAAAAGAGGATATTTCTCTCGAGGTAACCAGAAGAAAGGATCCGGAGAATTACTCTGATCTTTGGGGGAAACCCTTGCGAGAGGTAAAGGATGAGATGGCCAAGATGGGGAGACCTTTAGCACCACAATCCATAGAGGCCTTAACCAACCTGCTTGAGGGTTATGACCCATCAAAATTTGATGAAAATTCATTTGTTGAAAAAGAGATGAAGGCAGATGCAAGACTTTACAGGGATCCAAGATTCCGGGCAGGCCTGATAGCAACTCTTGAACAAAAAGTAGGTGATTATAGATTATAGGAGGGAAAATAAGATGAGACAGTATTTTCAAAAAATGAGTCCGATTGGAAGAGAACTGAGAGAAAATGAGAGAGAACGGGAAGAGGCCAATGCCCTTGAGATATCTGAGGTTGAAAAGGAGGTAGCCGAGGCCTTAGAGAAAAGAAAAATGGCAGGTCTTCCAGTTGAAAAGCTCCATAAAAGAGGGGAAAAGACAGCCTGGGAAAGAATCGAGCTTTTAGTTGATACCGGTACATTTGTACCATTAGACAGCCTTTATGACCCTGAATTCAATCAGGAGGGGTCAACCGGAGTGGTAACTGGTTTGGGTAAGATATCGGGCAGATACGGTTTAATTATTGCCTCAGACAATAAAGTCCTTGCTGGGGCCTGGATCCCAGGTCAGCGAGAGCATATTTTTCGGGCCCAGGATATTGCCGAACGTTTGAACATTCCCCTTGTCTGGATACTTAACTGCAGTGGCGTAAAGTTAACTGAACAGGAAAAAGTATACGCTGGCAGGAGATCTGGTGGAAGGACATTTTTCAGGCATGCTGAGCTGGAACAAGAGGGTATACATGTGATCTGTGGTATGTACGGTACAAATCCTGCTGGTGGTGGATATCATGCAATAAGCCCGTCTATCATCTTCGCCCACGAAAAATCCAACATGGCAGTGGGTGGAGGAGGTATTGTCAGTGGCATGTCTCCCAAGGGAGGCTTTGATCTCGAGGGTGCAGAGACGATAATTGAAGCAACAAGAAAGTTCAAACAGGTTCCTCCTGGAGGAGTCGGGGTTCACCATGATGTGACCGGCTTTATGAGAGAGGTATTTGATACCGAGGAAGGTGTTCTTGAAGCTGTTAAGAAATGTATGGCAGGTATGCCTATGTATGACCCATCGGTGTTCAGGGTAGCAGAACCTGCTGATCCGATTTATCCAGCAGATGATCTTAATCTTATTGTTCCCTTTAATCAAAAAAAGACCTATAGCATTGAACAGGTGCTGGCCCGCGTTTTTGATGGAAGTGAACACATGGAATACAGACCAGACTATGCTCCTGAAGTTTACTGTGGACTCGCCAAGTTAGACGGTTTCCTGGTTGGAGTTATTGCCAATAGGCAGGGTTTTCTGGGTAAGGGTTATCCCAGATATGCAGAGAATCAATATCTGGGCATAGGTGGCAAGTTTTACAGAGAAGGTCTTATAAAGATGAATGAGCTGGTCATGTTCTGTGGCAGGGACAGGATACCTATGATCTGGGTCCAAGATACCTCAGGTATTGATGTTGGTGACATTGCTGAGAAGGCAGAACTCCTCGGGCTTGGACAGTCACTTATTTACTCTATTGAGAGTTCAGAACTTCCTATGATGTGCGTTGTCTTGAGAAAGGGGACAGCTGCTGCCCATTACATAATGGGAGGGCCCCAGGCAACCAGAAATAATGCTTTTACCATTGGTGTGCCTACTACTGAAATCTATGTAATGCATGGAGAAACGGCTGCTGCTGCTGCCTTCTCAAGAAGGCTGGTAAAAGAAAAGGATGCAGGTAACCCCCTTGAACCAGTGATCGATAAAATGAACGCCCTTGCGCAACAGTACTATGATCAGTCAAGGCCAGTGTATTGTGCAAAGGCCGGTCTGGTGGACGAGGTTGTTCCTTTGACACAAATAAGGGATTATTTTAT
>JAUWZC010000210.1 GCA_030615565.1 Desulfobacteraceae bacterium
CGAGAAAAGAGTCCAAGCTCTGCGATGAAGAATTGCGCAATGAATGCCCCGTTGAAGATTTTCAACCACACGATGGATAAAAGTATGGCCAGAGGAGCGCCTGTTAGACTAATTACCAGGTTTTCTAAGGCCACCATCTCTTAAAACATCCTGAGTCTGCCAGCCAGTGGCTTTAAGGACGCCAATGATGCTCACGGCAATATTATCCTGAATCTCTGAAGCCACATGAGCTGGCTTGATTATAAAACGCTGGGTAATGGCCCATGCTATGCCTAAAATGGTAAAAAGGCCCAGTAAATCATAAATAAAAGCGGTAAATCCGTAGTTCTTGTTTATAAGAATCAAGGCTATTTGGCTGTCAGGGCTGAGCTTGTATGCCAAAAAGGCGAAAAGGCTTAAGGAAAAACGGCCCAGAACGGAGAGATAAATCAGGGAATGGATTGACCATCTTTTCACACTCTCCTGGAGGATTCTCCGCTGCAAGATGATATCAAGAATAGCAACCTTAATCACAGAAAAGAACTCCCTGGAAAAGATGTTGCCCCATACTGACTCTGAACTCAGGGCCAATTTACGGTGCAGTGATTCTTCTTCCCCGTGAACACTCCCTCTAAACCAGAAATGAACAGTCATAACCAATCCGACAATGAACCACATCTGCGGGTCCACTGACCTTATTATCGAGATGATGAACGAGTGCGGGGCAGATGCCATTAGTGTGGATCAAAAAAATAATGTGGTTGAAACCCGGAAAAAGCTGGGTGATGATGTCCTTATCCTGGGAAATTTTGATCCTTACGGCACCCTGGTGCAGATGGATATAGGAGAGGTGGAGCCTGTGATCAAAAAATGTATTGATGACGGGGTGGATGCGGTCTGGCCAGGATGCGATCTCTGGCCGGATATGAAAAAGGAGAATGTAGAGGCCTATGTGCAAACCGTGAAGGAATACGGTAAAAAGGCCTCGCCCGCGGTGGGGAGGCTATAAAAAATTTAAAACTTTCAACTTACCTAATTGGAGGAATCAAACTATGGGAAAAGAAGAACTTATGCAGGAAACATTAAAGGACCTCAGTGATGGTGTCGTGGATATGGACGAGGATAAGGTACGAGAAGCAGCCCAGAAGGTTTTAGATGAAGGTCTAAACGCCTATGATGCTGTCATGAATGGTCTGGCTGCCGGCATGGAGATAGTGGGTGATCTCTTATGACAAGCAGGAATATTTTGTGCCTGAGCTGCTAATGTGTGCCGATGCCCTTTATATTGGTTTGGATATCTTAAAGCCTCATATTAAAATAGAAGATTTGGGCGATAAGCCCAAGGGCCAGGTGGTCATGGCACGGTTCAGGGAGACGTGCATGATATCGGGAAAAACATTATCAAGTTGATGTTTGATATAGCCGGTTTCACAGTGCATGATCTCGGCCGGGATGTTCCCCTTGAGAAGTTCGTGGAAGAGCAACTCCGCACTGACTCTGAAATCGTGGCCTTATCAGCCATGATGACCACCACTATGATGGGCATGAAAAAGGTCATAGAGATGATCAAAGAGAAGAATCCCAACATAGCCATCATGTTAGGCGGGGCTCCTGTGACCAAAGATACGGCAGATCTTTTTGGGGCAGATGGATATGCAGAATCGGCTGGCAACGCAGTTCAGGAAGCTATCAAAATGATAAGCCGATTAAGAGAAATGCAAAAGTAGTGTTGACTATTGAAGTTCAAAAATAGTCAATTGAAAATCATAAAGGGAGTTTTTTAATTGACAAAAATGTAAACTTTAGATAATCTTCCCAGTCCAAGAACGAATATAAGGCCTTCATCTTAATAGATAAAAGGGAGGATTATTTTTATGAATCAGTCGGTTGAATCCTCAATAGAGAGCATAATTAAGAACTTCATCGACTACTCACCTGAAAACACCCTCAAAAACCATGACAATGATAAGGCCTTTGATACGCCTCTGGTAGGCTTCTCAAGAGGAGATGATCCCCTATACGAAGCCTATAAGGAGTACGTCGGAACTTTTCATTGGACCCCTTTAGAGATATTCAGCAGGTCTTTTCCTTTATTTGAGGTTTCAGCAGAGGACCTAACAATTATAAGTTGGGTTTTACCACAAACCGAAGCGACAAAGTCAGATAATAGAAAAGAGACGATTTATCCATCAGAAAGATGGGCAAGGGCGCGAATCTTCGGTGAAGAAGTTAACGTCAAACTTGCCAAGCATGTGGTTGCCACTTTACAAAAAGCTGGTTTTAGGGCTGTTGCACCTTCCCTCCTCTCTCCTTCCTTTAAATGGATGACATCTGAACGCTTTAGCATCGCATCTACTTGGTCCGAACGACATGCGGCTTATGCCTCCGGCCTTGGGACATTTGGTCTTTGTGATGGTTTGATTACTGCCAGGGGCAAGGCGATGCGTTGTGGTTCTGTTGTCGCTAATATCAAAATCCCTGTTACAAAACGGCCTTACCACGATCATCATGCCTACTGTCTATTTTTCTCAAAAGGAACTTGTGAAAAGTGTATCCAACGTTGCCCAGCTGGAGCTTTAACCCCTACTGGACATGACAAAGTGAAATGTAGAAATTATCTCTTAGCAGATACCAAGAACTATGTGACATCTCATTTTAATTTTGATGGTTTTGGGTGCGGCCTCTGCCAAACAGATGTTCCTTGTGAATCCAAGATTCCAGAAAAGGATACCCCCTAATGAAAGGGAAAAAAGTGACCGTAGGAAATGATGGAATGCCTTCCCCTCGTATTATACTCCCATTGCCATTTCGAAAAACTTTCTGCCATACGACTTTCCACATTTATCGAAAGCCCCCCAAAGAAAACCAAAGTGCGTTATAAGGCAACTCACCGTATAGAAGAGATGGATGAAGATATCCACACCATAGCCCAGTGCTTGGGTTTGATAGAAAAAAAATTAAAGACAAATATCCAATTCAGTGTATACAATTGAAAGAAACATTTATCATAGAAATTACAATATATTATGCCACATTTGGCGCTTTAGCTTAGTAAACTTACGCTAGCGATTACGGAAAGAGCAATTGAACATGGTTCTGAATGTTTTAACATTACAAACGATATTGGCTATAAAGGGCGTAATTTCCGCCAAAAATGTTTAGAGACTTATTTAAACCAGGAATTAAAAGATTTTGCGATAAAATTCACAAAAGGGGGGGGAAAATAATGATGCATTCTTGCGGTTATGTAACTGACTTACTTCCAGATTTCATAGATGCTGGAATTGACGCATTGCATCCAATTGAAAAAGCAGCGGGAAACGATATTGCTGATATTAAGAAGTAATATGGAAAGGAATCTAATATTGGTAGGGAATGTTCCAATCATACTTTTGACACAAGGAACACATGAGGTAAATTATGAGTATGTAATAATTTAAGAATGTATCAAAAGATGGAGGTCACATCATATCTTCCTCGCATTCATTTACAATGCGGTGTTAACTAAAATATTTCTTTGCATATCATAAAGCAGTTGATGACTACGGTAATTACCCAATCGCGATATAGATAATTCAATTTCCTTTAAATTTTAACATACATTAGACAGTGGCATTTTCCGTGTTCTGCTGCTTCATCCAAACAATCTTTACAAGGACAAATATTTCCTTCACTTAGTTCAACCTTACAGGGGCAAAAAGGAGCTCCTTCCTTCTCTATAAGTTTGTTTTCCAATTTCACTAGAGTATTGACTTTCTTTTCATTGTTCAATCCTATTCTAAAGTCCCTGACCTTAAATATTCTCTCTATTACACGGCCATCCTTAAGTTCAATTTTGAAATCGAACTCTTTTTTTCCCTCGTCAAACCTTTTATTATAAACGTCTACAAATTCTTGACAATCCTCTAACGTCTTTGCCATATCTCCTCCTCTCAGTATTAAGCATTCTCAATATCTTTTAATTTTTTTCAAAATCAATTCCATCCTCAGTTTATTGAGAAGTAGGCCCGGAATTGGCCTAAGATAAGCGCGCTGATATACGCCCCTTTAATGCTTCCCAATCCTCCGATAACCACCACGGCAAAGGCATTCAAAATATAATGATGCCCCATATCGAGATTGATATTAACGAGTGGACCATGGAAGACTCCC
>JAUWZC010000012.1 GCA_030615565.1 Desulfobacteraceae bacterium
GTTTGGTTTTTGGCCTTGGGGTTGGTGTATATAAACTCTTGGTTAAAATCTTTAAGCCTTTTTAAGGCATCTGCAACATCAGGGCTAAATGAAATAGAGGGTTTTTCGAGGCTTTCTGAGATCAGATCCTCAACCAAGGTATATACAATAGTTCCATTTGTTTCTCCCAATCTGCGGCGGCAATCTGCCGGTATTTCATTCCTTTCTATCAAACCCAGCCTTATTGCATCCTCTATATCTCTACCAATGTAACTAATGGTGTCCGCCATCCTAACAATACACCCTTCTATAGTCATGGGCCAGATAGGTGATTCTGGATTCTCCGTTACCTTTTTTATATCTTCTTCCAATCGAGAAAAATCTTTATCTTTATCAGGATATAAGGAGGGATTATGCACCTCCCCATTATGACAAAGGATGCCATCCAAAACCTGGAGAGATAGGTTCCAACCTTCTCCTTTTCTTTCTATTACCTCTAAAAACCTCACACCTTGAACATTGTGTAAAAAATTACCCAGCCCATATTCCTTAGATAAATCTGACAGAAGCCTCTCACCATCGTGGCCAAAAGGTGTATGGCCTATATCATGGCCAAGAGAGATAGCCTCGATAAGATCCTCATTAAGCTTGAGTAGATGGCCTATAGTCCTGCCAATCTTAGAAACTAATTGTACATGAAGAACGCGATGGGTAATGTGATCATTTTTAATAAGGTAAAAAACCTGGCTTTTATCAATGTACCTGGAATAGGCCAAAGAATGGAGAATCCTATCTGCGTCAATAGAAAAATTTTCCCTGTGACCGTCAATAATCTCTGGCTCGTTTCTTCGTCTGACAGCCTGATTACTTAAAGTGGCATAAGGGGAAAGCCTATCCTTTTCTAAAAGACAGAGTTGTTGTTTAATATCTTTTAATATTTTACCCTTATTCATCTAGATACCTTGGACTACAAAATTGTAAGATTTAAAGAAACAATATAAAATGTTAATAGAAATTACTATCACCGGTCAATATAATTAATAAGTTAATTAACCTTGCAATTTTTTTTATAGGATATATCTTCCTTTATATCTTGATTAAGTGTCTAAAATTATAAGTGCCCGCCCGCCTCGTCCCGCAGATCGGGACGGGCAGGCCTAAAGCAAGCTAAAGTTATGGATAAAAAAATTTAAAATTTTAGACTTTAGTCATTTTAGGCAATTTATCAGCCTAAGGCTGATTTAGCTCACTTAATAATGAACTTGCATCCCACTGAAAAAAAGGTTTTTTTAACTATCCTCAAATATGGAATGGTTAAAAGTGGGGATAGAATCGTTGTTGCTGTATCTGGAGGGCCAGATTCTGTTTGCCTTCTGCAAATCCTTTACCAACTTCAAGAGTGCTTGAATATTAGACTAATTGTTGCTCATTTTAATCATGGATTAAGACCTAAAGAAGATGAAAAAGAAACAGTGTTTGTTGCCAATTTAGCGAGAGAACTAAATCTCATTTTAACATGTGATAAGGCCAATGATATGACTAAAGCACATGGGACATCCAGTGAGGAAAAGGCCAGAGAGATAAGATATCAATTTTTTCAAAAGGTTTTAGATGAGCATTATGCCCAAAAGGTCGCTATTGGTCACAATATGAATGACCAGGCTGAGACAGTTCTTATGCATCTTCTAAGAGGAACTGGACTTACTGGTTTATCAGGAATACCTCCGATTCGGAGAAAGCGTTTTATTAGACCTCTCATTGATATAACGAAGGATGAAATCCATACCTATTTAAGACAAAAGAATATACCTTTTATGGTGGATAGTTCAAATCTTGAAAAAAGATATTTAAGAAACAAGATACGTTTAGAGTTGATGCCAACTCTTTTCAACTACCAACCAAGGCTTATCAAACATTTAGGTGAACTAGCATTTCTATGTAGAGAGGAAAATCAATTTATGGAGGAAGAAGCAAGGAAGTGCTTGCAAATGGTGACCCTCGATTCCTCAGAACATTCTTTAGACCTTTCCCTTAACACCTTTAATAATCTCTCATGCCCTCTTCAGTATCGCATTATTAGGGAGGCAATAAAAAAAATAAAGGGAAACCTCAGGAGGATAGATATTGGACATATCAAGACAATCATAGATCTTGCCAAAAAAGATAAGCCCCAGGTCAAAGTAAATCTTCCTGAAAATCTTGTGGTAAAGAAGATATACAATAGGTTTAGATTTTCTTTAGGGACAGAAATTGGGACTGGCAATTTTTCTTACTATATAAAGAATATGGGGAGATTTCAAATTCAAGAGATCAATCAGGCAATCTCCCTAAAGGAAATATCTAAAGGTGATTTTTTACAATCTTCTCATTCACCTCGTGAGGCATTCCTTGACCTTGACAGGCTTCAATGGCCTCTGAGAGTGAGAAGCTTCAGGGCAGGAGACAAATTTATACCCCTTGGCCTAAATGGTTTTAAAAAGGTGAAAGATGCCTTTATTGATAATAAAATTCCATCGGAGGAAAGGAAAAAAATCCCTATTCTTGTAAACAATGACGATATAGTCTGGGTCTGTGGCATAAGGATTGATGATAGGTACAAGATCAAACAGGAAACGGAAAGAATTTTAAGATGTAAACTTGAATAAAGTATGTTATGCTAAAAAGCTTGTTTAATATTTAAAGTTCAAAGGTTCACGGTTCAAGGCTAAAAAACGATGAAAATAGACAAGCATAAAGATAAAGCAACCAGCTTTGAACCTAATATCCTCTAAAGAATACATATCGCCAAACGAATTCAAAGATGTTTATTAAAAAGCTATGAGAGCACTTGCTACAGTTCGTATATTCATCAATTATCTTAAGAAACCTGCCTGCCACCTCGCAAGCGGACATGAAGAATGAAAATGAGCCAACCGTGAACCGTGAACCTAACAACCTGCGTAGTTACTAAAATTTTAAATATAGTTTTTTATAATTTGTCTATTTTAAAGTAATCATAAAGGAGAAAACAGTTGAACACCTTTTCTAAAAACTTAACCCTCTGGCTGGTTATCAGCCTTATGATGATCTTACTTTTTCAAATCTTTAAAAAAGAAACTAAGCAGACTGGACAGCTAAGCTATAGTGAATTCCTGACCATGGTTGAACAGGGAGAGGTCAGTCGAGTAACCATTCAGGGAGACAAAATATCTGGTACCTCAAATCAGGGAAGATTCTTTAGAACCTTTGCACCTAAGGATCTTGAGCTAATAAAAATCTTACGTAATAAAGGGATAGAGATATCTGCCAAGCCGGATGATGCATCTCCATGGTATATGACAATCCTTGTATCCTGGTTCCCTATGCTTCTTTTAATTGGTGTCTGGATTTTCTTTATGCGCCAAATGCAGGCAGGAGGAGGTAAGGCACTCTCTTTTGGAAAAAGCAGGGCAAGGCTTGCAACTAATGAAAAAGATAAGGTAACCTTTGATGATGTAGCAGGTATTGATGAGTCAAAGGAAGAGCTTCAGGAGATCATAGAATTTCTAAGAGACCCAAAGAAATTTACCCGCTTAGGAGGCAGAATACCCAAAGGCGTGCTTCTGCTCGGTGCTCCTGGAACAGGCAAAACTTTACTGGCCAGGGCTATAGCAGGTGAGGCAGGTGTCCCCTTCCTAAGTATTAGTGGCTCTGATTTTGTAGAAATGTTTGTAGGTGTTGGCGCATCGCGGGTTAGGGATCTCTTCGCCCAGGGGAAAAAGAATGCCCCATGTATCATCTTCTTAGATGAGATCGATGCTGTTGGTCGACACCGGGGAGCTGGATTAGGTGGGGGTCACGATGAAAGAGAACAAACGTTAAATCAGCTCTTGGTGGAAATGGATGGATTCGAATCCAATGAAGGTGTCATCCTTATTTCAGCTACTAACAGACCTGATGTACTTGATCCTGCATTATTGAGACCGGGAAGGTTTGACAGGCAAGTAGTTGTTCCAGTGCCTGATATCAGGGGACGGGAGAGCATACTCAAGGTCCACACCAAAAAAAAGAGGATAAGAGATGATGTTGATCTTTCTGTAATTGCTAGGGGAACGCCAGGTTTTACAGGCGCAGACCTTGAAAATATGGTTAATGAGGGAGCCTTGCTTGCAGCCAGGAGAAACAAAGACAAAATAGATATGCAAGACCTGGAAGATGCAAAAGATAAAGTGCTTATGGGTACGGAAAGGAAGAGCATGATCATAAGCGATGAAGAGAAAAAAACTACAGCCTATCATGAAGCAGGGCATACTCTGGTGGCCAAACTCCTACCTAATACCGATCCAATACATAAAGTGACCATAATTCCCAGAGGTAGGGCCCTTGGCCTGACACAGCAGCTCCCTTTAGATGATAAACATACTTATACAAAGGATTATCTTTCAAATAACATTAGCATCCTGATGGGGGGAAGAATATCTGAAGAAATTGCCTTAAATACCCAGACTACTGGTGCAAGCAATGATATAGAGAGGGCAACGGATATAGCAAGAAAGATGATCTGTGAATATGGCATGAACGAAAAACTCGGCCCATTGAGTTTTGGGAAAAAAGAGGAAGAGATATTCTTAGGGCGTGAGATTGCCCAACACAGGGATTATAGCGAAGAAACAGCTCGAAAAATTGACCAGGAGGTTAATAATCTTGTAGGTGAAAGCTACAAAAAAACTCATAAACTTATAAGTGATAACCTAAATACCCTTAACAAGTTAGCCAAAGCCCTCTTGGAGAAAGAAACTTTAAATGGCAATGAGATCGAGGAAATAGTGGGCAAAAAGAAAAGAAAAAGACAAACAAGAAAAACAACAGGAAGAAGGAAAATTGGTTCCTAAGGAAAAATCAGCTAAATTATTAAAATGGTTAAACTGTAGTCTCGATCTTGCCTCTCGAACCTTTATCATGGGTATCCTGAATATTACCCCTGACTCATTTTTTGATGGAGGTCGCCATTTCCGTGAAAATAATGCGGTGGAGCACGGTTTGAGGATGGTCACCGAGGGTGCTGATATTATTGATGTGGGAGGGGAGTCAACAAGGCCCTTTTCAGATCCTCTCCCCCTTTCCGAAGAGCTAAGGAGAGTAATACCAGTGATTGCGGCTCTCTCACAGGAAACCGACATACCAATAAGCATAGACACCTATAAAAGCGAAGTAGCCGGCCAGGCCTTAGAGGCTGGCGCCAAAATGGTCAACGATATAAGTGCATTGAGATTTGACCCCAAAATGGGTCCATTAGTTGCAGAGACAGGTTTGCCCATTGTTTTGATGCATATAAAGGGAACGCCCAAGAATATGCAGGCAAAACCGACTTATAAAGACCTTCTCGGTGAGATAATGGGTTTCTTAAACAAGGCCGTGGAACAGGCTGTTAAAATAGGTATAAAAAGGGATCTTATTATCATTGATCCCGGTATCGGTTTTGGTAAATCTTTTAATGATAATCTCAAGATAATAAAAAATTTATATAAATTTTCCTCTCTTGGACAACCACTTCTGGTGGGTACCTCTAATAAGTCTTTTATTGGCCATGTACTTGACCTTACAGTGGAATCTCGTGAAACTGGTACTATGGCTACTGTTGCTGCTTCTGTACTGAACGGAGCAAATATTGTTAGGGTCCACAATGTTAAAGCTGCTAAGGAGACGGTAACCATTATTGATGCTATAAAGTCTGGCAGTTCTAAACCCAATGCCTAAATAACCCTTATTGGGGTTTGCTGTGTCTATTGGGTTTCTTATGTTTGTTTAGTTTGATGAGACCCTTGTACAACTTAGTTCGTCGTATCTCTTCAGTATTTCTGTAACGGTTAGGGTAACGAAGCCCGTATCGGTTAACGGTTAAGGTAACGTGAAAGAAAAAAGACGAATGACGTTACCGAAGGACGAAACGGACATCGTAACCATTACCGAAAAATGTATAAAGGTAACGGTTAGGTGAATGGAAGAAAAAAAGAGAATCACAAGTTTTAGAGATTTGGAAGTATATCAGAATACATATAGGACCATGTTAGTTGTTATGAAAGAAATTGCCCCTAAGTTGCCGGACAACGAAAGATACGATCTAAGAGATCAATTAAGTCGTGCATGTAAAGCAATACCAAGGTTAATAGCCGAAGGTTATGCTAAACGGCATCAAAAAGCAGGTTTTCAAAAATATATCGATGATGCTATGGGCGAATGCAATGAAATGGTTGTCAGTTTAAGTGAATGCAGAGATATTTATCCTACTTATGTAAGTATAAAACGATGTGATGAACTAATTGATTCTTACGATAAGTCTGGAAGGCAGCTTTATAAATTAGGTAATTCATGGACAAAATTTAAAAAACGATAGACGTAACCCTGGCCCAGACCTGACTCGCAAAGCATGTATTTATAGACGTTGCTTGTGAAATACTGCAACGAATACATTATGTCCCAACAATGTCGCGCCAGGGCGGGCCGAAAGACGAAATGGGCCTCGTAACCCTGGCCCAGACCTGGCATGCAATGGTTAGGCTATATAGCCTGAGCTAATAGATACAATAGAGATTACAATATATGCCAAGGAAGTCGCGCCAGGGCGGGCCGTAACCCATGAACGTTACCATAATTGTGAAGTATCACATGGAGGCAAAATGGAAGGTTAGAGGCTATGCAAAGGTCTGAAGGGATATATCATGTTGCTATGTTTAGATGTAGGCAATACGAACATCGTTCTTGGTATCTTTAAAGATGATAAGATGCTCAATCACTGGCGAATGAGGACAGAAAGAGATATGACCAGTGATGAATTTGGTATACTAATCAACAACCTGTTTATTCCAGCACAATTAGAGATTAGCAGCATAAGTGATGTAATTATCTCTTGCGTTGTGCCGACTCTTCTTAGCTCCTTAAAAGAGTTTTGCCTCCTCCATTTTAATCAGGAACCAATGATTGTAGGTCCAGGTATAAAGACAGGGTTGCCCATTGAATATGATAATCCAAAAGAGGTTGGTGCTGACAGGATAGTTAATGCAGTAGCTGCATACCAGAAATACAGAACAGGGCTAATTGTGGTAGACTTTGGTACAGCTACAACCTTTGATTATATATCCTATGAAGGTATCTATGAGGGGGGAGCAATAGCTCCTGGCATAATCATCTCTGCTGAGGCCCTTTTTCAGAAGGCTTCCAAGCTACCTCGAGTTGAGATATTTGACAAACCTAAAACAGTAATAGCCAAAGAAACTATAAGTAGTATAAATTCAGGCCTTGTTTATGGTTATGCCGGCCTGGTTGATGGAATAGTAAATCGGATAAAAAAAGAAATAGGATCTGATCTTACAGTTATTGCAACTGGAGGTCTGGCTCCATTGATAAAATCCGAAGCCAAAAGTATCGACTATATAGAAGAATTTTTGACCCTGGATGGATTGAAAATAATATTTACGCTCAACTCCCATAAATAGGTAGTCCCCTATATCCTCACAACTTTATGCCTTTCACATATAAGGTCATTAAAATAACTATCTCACCTAAAGTTTTTGTAAATCCCTCTCAAACTATGTTACCAATTTTTTATCATTATGACCCTCTAGATGTCTATATAAGCTAAGATCTTAACATTTATGTCAAGTTTTAATAGCGGTACCACGGTTCAAAGGATAATCGTGATCGTAGAACGGTTGCGGTTGCGCAGCTCGAATCGGTTAACGTTTAATCCCGACATCTCGGGAAAACCAGCAGCGCAACCGTAAAACGTTAGACGAAACCAACATCGCCTCGCTTCAAGGAAAGGATTATTATTTTCCTCCAATCTCGTCGGTTTGAGGCGGAGCTTCGCTAGGATAAAGATTCTTCCTAACATGATAAGCATTAGATTAAAGGTTGTTAATAAATAAGAAATAGGATAAAGAACCTTCAGCAAAAAGGCATATAGCACAGTTTATCTAAGGGAAATTACATCTACTAAAATGATAAAATGAACAGAGATCATGTAAGATATTTTCAATCCTGGTTTAATGATTACGTATCTGATTTTTACTCTAAAGGACAGGATCCGGAAAAGGACTGGGCCATCCAGTTAAAAGAGGAGCACTCCCGGAAAGTAAGAGAAGAGATAATACTAATCAGTCATAGATTAAAATTATCTGAAAATGATATGTTAATTGCCGAAGTTCTCGGTCTCTTTCATGATATCGGGCGCTTTTACCAGTATGAAAAATATAGAACATTCAGGGATGATCTCTCTGAAGACCATGCAAAAATAGGAGCAAGAATAATTGCAAATTCTCACATCTTAAAAGGTTTAACCGAGGTGGAGAAGAATTTAACTACAAAAGGTATCCTTTATCACAATATTCATAAACTTCCTGAGAATAAAGACCCTCGTTGTCTCTTTTTTTGCAAATTACTCAGGGATGCAGATAAGCTGGACATCTGGAGGGTAATAATAAATTATTATTATAAAGAACAAGATCATAATCATAACTCGGTTCTCGAATTAGGCCTACCAGATACCTCTGGATATTCTACTACGATTTTGAATGATATTTATGCAGGTCAGACATCAAGCTCGAGTGCCATTAAAAATCTAAATGACTTTAGACTTCTTCAAATTGGTTGGGTATATGATATAAACTTTTATCCAACTTTCCAGGAAATTAAAAAACGAAACTATATAGATGAGATTGCCTCTACTCTTCCAGAAACTCAAGAACTTAAAAAGGTGATAAAAATTGTTGAGAATTACCTGACTTTGAATTCAATTTAAGCATTAAACATTGGGCTTAAAGCTGAAACGCTAACGAGGCTCAAAAAAATGGTCCTAATTCTATGAGCATTATTTGTAATCTTAATAATATCCCTAAAGATATTAAAAACCCTGTAGTTACTATAGGAAATTTTGATGGAGTTCACCGGGCACATCAGACAATCTTTAAAAAGGTTATAGAGAGAGCCAGGGATTTACATGGAACATCTGTGGCTATCACCTTCGAGCCACATCCTATAAAATTAATGTCTCCTAAGAAGGCAAAACCACTCATAACACTTTTAGAACAAAAAAAAGAACTGGTAATAAGCCAAGGGATCGACATATTTCTTGTAATAGAGTTTACATTAGAATTTGCTGCTATTTCAGCCAGAGATTTTGTCAAAGATGTCTTGGTGGATAAATTAGAGATTAAAGAGATAGTAGTCGGTTACGATTATGCTTTTGGCCGTAATAGAGAAGGTAATATCAAGGTCTTGAGGGAAATGGGCCATCTGCTCAATTTTAATGTCCGGCAAGTAGATCCTGTTTATGTAGGAAAGGTTTTGGTATCTAGTACATCAATCCGAAACCTTATTATGGAGGGGAATATATCCGGGGCAAAAAAATTACTTGGAAGGAATTACCAGATAAGAGGAGAGGTTATTAGAGGTAGGAATAGGGGTGGTCCTTTATTAGGCTACCCTACAGCCAATCTAAAATTGACTGATGAGCTAATACCAAAGGAGGGTGTGTATATTGTTTCAATGGATATAGGCGGCAAGATTTATCAAGGGTTGACCAACATTGGCTACAATCCAACATTTAAGGATAAAACATTGTCAGTTGAGACCTATGTTTTTAATTTATCTGCTAATATATTAAAGCAAAAGATTAAGGTTAATTTTCTTTCCCGCCTGCGGGATGAAATAACTTTTGCTAGCGGAAAAGAGCTTTCCCAACAGATCAGTAAAGATGTTAATCAGGCGAGAGAATTTTTTCAAAAAGAAAAAGATACATTATGAAATGGAAATTCTGGCTTGGTCTTTTAATCAGTGTCACATTCTTATATATTGCATTCCATAATGTGGACTTAAATCTACTTTATCTATCCATTAAATCAACCGATCTTCCTTTTCTTATTCCGGTTGTTATGTTAACTGTTTTTTTCTACCTTATACGGGCCCTAAGATGGTTCCATCTTTTAGAGCCAATAAAAAAAATCGGTCTATCCAACCTATTTTCTTCCACAGTTATAGGTTTTGCTGCAAACTGTGTTCTTCCAGCACGATTGGGTGAATTTATAAGGGCTAACTACATTGGACGCATGGAAAATATCAGTAAAAGCTCGTCATTTGCAACTATTGTTATTGAAAGACTATTTGATGTTTTCACCATTCTTTTGATATTATTATTTGTTATTCTTTTTACCGACTTCCCTTCCAAATGGGAATCGATAGAAAATGCCCTAAAAACAGGAGGATTTTTTCTGATAGCGCTTTTTATCATGTCAATCTTTCTCCTTATCGGGCTGAAAAAAAAGACCCAAACCTTTCTCAATATCTTTGAACGTTTTCTTTTTTTTATATCACAGAAAATAAGACAAAAAATTGTTAATATGCTTAAAGATTTCAGCAATGGTCTTGTCCTTGTCAAAGGCCCATCTCAACTTTTAGCGGTAATATTTTACTCCCTTACGCTCTGGTGTCTTACCTCATTTCAGATATATATCCTTGGACTTTCAATGGGTATGTCATTGCCTTTTTTGGCCCCCTTTTTTATTCTAATACTATTGTGCCTTAGTGTCACATTACCTTCAGCCCCTGGCTATATCGGTACATTTCACCTGGCATGTCAATATGGATTAATTTTTTATGGTTTCAGCAAGGAAAAGGCACTATCAATGGCCATCCTCCTTCATGCCGCAGGATTTATCCCTACTGTTATTTTAGGCTTAATAATATTTATACTTCAACATATCTCATTACGTAGCCTAACAAATGAACAAATATCTCTTAGAAAAGAAAAATAACTGGACATTTAGCATGAATATTTTATTATCTAACTATACTGACTAATGGAGAAAAAATTATGAAAAAGAATTATCTTCTATGTTTGCATATTATCCTTATTATCTTCTCTGTAGGTTGTGCCACTTCCTACAAGGCCAGGCCACTATCATTTAAACATCCATCTGCTTATCCGAATGCCACCCAGGTTGCAGGTGCCACTATCGGCTCAAAGGCTTTTGTTGATAAAAAGGAGGCTCAAAAGTCCTTTGGTTTTGACGTAAGATCAGCCGGCATGCTCCCTGTTCAGATTGTGGCAGATAACCAAGGCAAAAAGGGACTATCTATTGTGGCCAACCAGACATTCCTTCAAGACAAGGAAGATAACCTCTGGCCTGTTTTGGCAGATAAATTTGCATATGAGAGGGTAACAAAATACGCACAAACTAAAAAGATCTTTAAGGAGGGAGCTTATGCAGGTGTGATGTCTGCCACTGCCGGTGCAATAATTGGAGCAGCTATTGGTATTGTCACTGGCGAAAATATTGCCTCTGCAGCAGGCAAGGGAGCAGCTATAGGTGCTGCTGCAGGAGGAACCGTAGGTGGTTTAGAAGGCTATGACTCAGCATATCAAGCCCGTAGAGAAGTCATGGATGACTTTGAAAAGAAAAGCCTGAAAAATAGATCCCTCTCTCCTAATAGCCTTAGCTATGGCTTCATATTCTTTCCTGGTGAGGCACAATCTGCCAAATTACTCAGGTTACAACTGAAAGAAGAGGATTCAGGCAGGATTTTTACTATAAATCTAAAATTTCAATAAAGAAAAGCTGCTTTAATAGTTATATAGAAAGGGTCTTATCAATCTTTTTGTGCTTTTTTAGCCTTTCTTGCATACTATTAATAGCCCTTTCTACCTCCTTTAGTAGATCCTGGACTTTTTTTCTGATAGGCTCTTTCAGTAATATGCATTCCTTTTCTATCTCCTCAGCAAACTTTTTTATTCTCTTTCTAAATTGGTCTATTTTTCCTTCCAGGTTGTACAGGTTTTTCCTGTATAGCTTTAGTTTTTCTTTTGAAAGGTCTTCCCCCTTTGTCAGGTTTTCCTTTAAAGCTTTTTCCATTTTTTTTAGCTCGGTAAGTATCCTTTGAAGTTTCTCCACTATAGAGATCTCTGCCTTTTTGTGTATAGAGTCTCCCTTTTCTTTTAGCTCCTTTTGAAGCTCCTTCAATTCTGCCTCAGCAGCCTGGATACTACACTTTATAATTTCACTGACAGAATTTAAAATTTCTTTAATGCTTTCTCTAACGGTTATCTTAGAGCCTTCTTTATTGCTAGGGAAAACCAGACTAAAAGAGGACAAAATAAAAAGGCTAATAAAGAGGATAAAAACTCTTTTCATTGCACTATCACATCCTGCTAAGCTGTTTTTAAATGAAAAAATTCATATCTTGACTAATGATTTTTTTTATATGCTATTAACTCTACTGCTATGCAATTTATAGCAATATATCGTAATTTTATCAAAGAAAGATATGCTATATTCTATAATATATTTGTAGAAAGAACCCATAATTGAGGTTATAGGGTCAAGATATGACAAACAAGATGATAGATAAATAAGGGAATGTGATATAATGGCAATCCGGATTGAACTGACTCCAACATTATCTCATTGTATTGAAACTGTAGCTAAAAGAGAATACTGGAAAAATGTACATGAATATCTTAAAAAAAGAAAGGAGGATGAAAAGCTTGAGGAAGAAATAGAACTTCTCAGGTCTTTTCTCGAGACAGCAGATTTTAGCAATCTTAGACGACAATCTGAAAAATACATTATAGATGGAAACCAGGTAAAGTTTGTCCTGTCCATTAAAAACAAGAAACCATGGTATGAGATGACCGTGGAGAGTAAGAATAAAAATTAATGAGAAAAAAATCTTGTAATCCATTGACTCAAGTGATATAGGGTATTTCGGATTTTGGACTGGGGCCTGCCCTGCCCGCCCTCCCCGTCCCGAGACCGGTACGGGATCGGGAGGCGCATATTCCATGTAATTAAGCATATAGCCAGATAATCAGGCCTGCCCGCCATCTGGCAGGCGGGTCTGGGCCAGGGGCGCAAGACGACTGGAATATGCTTTTATCACTGTAATATTTCGGAGGCTTAGGCTAAAGATAAAAAATTTCTTCTGGAGGAATAAAATGCATAAAGAATCCCATAAATCTCTAGAGCACGGATATATAAACAGGAGAGACTTCCTTAAAATTTCTAGTATGCTTGGGCTTGGATTGGCAACATGCTCTATAGGGGTACCTTTTGCCGAGGCAGTAAAGTTTGATAATAATTGGTATAAGGTCTCAAAGTCCAGAGCAAGCATGGGAACAATAGTGTCTATAACTACTCTTAATCCTTCCAAGGACCATGCAGAGGAATCCATCGTTCTGGCCTTTGAAGAGATAGAAAGACTTACAAAGATGATGAGCAGGTTTGATGCTTGTACACCTGTAGCTCAACTGAACCGTGATGGCTTTCTTAAGCAGGCTCCTCCTGAACTTTCCTTTGTAATTAAAAAATCAATACAGTACAACCAGATCAGTAATGGCATTTTTGATATCACCGTGAAACCAGTCCTGGATCTACTGACTCAATCCTTTAAAGACCAAAAAAAGGTTCTGCTAAATAAGAAAAAAATTGCTGAGCTCTTGGAACTTATTGATACCAAACTGATTTCTTTAAGTGGAAATGGCATGTTCTTTAAAAAGGATGGTATGGGAATTACTCTGGATGGCATTGCTAAAGGCTTTATTGTGGACAAGGCAATTGAGAAATTAATGAAACAGGGGATAAAACATGCCCTTATTAACGCAGGGGGAGATATTAGGACGATAGGTGACAAAGGGAATAACAGGCCCTGGAAAATAGCAATCGAAGATCCTTTAAAGAAAAAAAATTACCCTGACTTAGTCGCTATCACAAATAGGTCTATAGCTACCTCTGGCAACTACGAGGTATTCTTTGACCAGGAAAAAATCTTTCATCATATTGTTAATCCCAAAACCGGATTATCACCCCTTATCAATGCGAGTGTATCTGTTCAGGCCCCAACAGCAATAGAAGCTGATGCCCTTTCAACCACACTCTTTATCCTTGACCCAGCTCAAGGAACGGGATTAATAAATTCCATTCCTTCCTGTCAAAGCCTCATTGTTACCAGAAATCAACAAAAAATCAAATCTAATGGATGGCGGGGTATCAGAACATAATATCTTCAATCGCCTTTCTCAGTTTTGGCAGGGTAGATGGATTTATAGCTGAGATTGGGATTCCACCAAGTCTCTTAGTAAAATGATCTATCTGGGATTTATTCAGCCTATCGATTTTATTTAAAACTAAAATAGTTGGGATCTCAGCCAGATCAAGACTGTTCAAGATTTTATTTACTGATTCTATCTGATCTTCCAATCTTGAATTACTCATATCTGCTACATGAAGAAGAAGATCTGCTTCATGAAGTTCCTCAAGGGTTGCAGCAAAGGCCTCCAAAAGATCCTCTGGTAAATCCTTGATAAACCCAACGGTATCAGTAATAATGGCCTTCCCCTCTTTTAGCCTGATGCAGCGGCTTGTAGGATCAAGTGTCATAAAAAGCCTGTCATCTACCCTTACATGACTTCTTGTAAAGGTATTAAGAAGGGTGGATTTTCCTGCATTTGTATACCCAACAATTGAGATTACTGGCAAGCCCATATTCCTTCTCTTTTTTCTCCTCTCTTTCCTTTGTTGACTAATCTCTATTAACTCTTTATTTAATAGGATAATCCTATCCCTTACCCTTCTCCTATTAATTTCCAGCTTAGTCTCCCCTGGACCTCTACCACCTATCCCACCAGTAAGTCTTGACATTGCTGTATTTTTAGTAATTAATCTGGGCAGAACATACCTTAATTGAGCAAGTTCCACCTGGATCTTCCCTTCTCTTGTTATTGCCCTTCTGGCAAATATATCCAATATCAACTGTGTTCTATCAATCATCTTCATTTCTGTGTAATCTGTCAAAACCCTGACTTGTGCAGGGGTTAGCTCACCATCAAAGATCAGGAGGTTAGCACCTGCTTGAAGAGAACGTACAACTAATTCGCTTAATTTTCCTTTCCCTAAAAGAAAACGTGAACCTGTATCTGTTTTCCTCTGAATAATAGAATCTACAACCACGAGATTACTGGTTATTGCCAGCTCTTTTAATTCTTTAATTGATTCTTCCGCCTCCCACCTCGAGGCCTTATTTACACTAATAAGGACAGCTCTTTCCTTTTTTTCCATGCCAATGCTTGTTCCCGTTTTGGCAAACTGAGTTTCAAGATTCCTGATAAATTCTGAAAAATTGAGATCAAGCCTGCCAGTATCAGGTATATGTTCTATAATCCATGGCTGTCCTGAATTATTTCTGGGAATTATATGGGCATAGTATAGATCAGCCGGAATCCCTTTATTGTTAATGTTTAGGCACAGCATTAAATCCAATTTTAGGAGAGCTAGATCCATTAAATCTTCTTGACTTAATGGTTCTCCATGGAGATGGGTATGGATACACCTAAGACCTTTCAGTCTACCAACTCCAGATCTAAACCGAGCTAAATCAGGGATAAGAATGCTGTGATCATTGCCCACAACCACATATTCCACATCCCCCCTTCTTCCTATAAGGAGTGCTACCTGTCTCTTAATTTCAGAAGAAATTTCAGCTAATCGGCGTGCTATCTCGCGAGAGACTATCTCATCTTCTGAGATGCGTCGTCTATAAATATTGTGGAGTCTTTTTAAATGGCTGGCCTTGAGACCACCAATTTTGCCATATACCTTCTCTATGGCTATGCCTCAAGTTTTAGTGAAAGATAGATAAAGATGTATTTTTATAAATTTTTAGAAATTTTAATTTTCATCGAAATGAGTTGCAGCCTAAATCCGCAATCCGCAATCTGAAATCCGAAATATTATAGATTACCCCTCTATTAATTCATCTTTATAGTAACTTTGGAATTTTGTATATTGCTCCCTGAATGTCAAATTAACCAAGCCAGTGGGACCGTTTCTGTGTTTGGCAATATTAAGTTCTGCCTTTCCCTTATTCTCCTCTGTTCGATTATACAGTTCTTCCCTATAAATAAACAAGATCAAGTCTGCATCCTGCTCTATAGCGCCTGACTCCCTCAAGTCAGCTAACATTGGCCTCTTATTCGGCCTATCCTCAACCTTCCTATTCAACTGGGAAACTGCCACAACAGGGATATCTAAATCCTTTGCAAGGGCCTTCAAAGATCTTGATATATCAGAAATCTCCTGCTGACGTGATTCAACTGTCTTCCTGCTCTGCATTAATTGAAGGTAATCAATAACAACTAAGGATATATTATACTTCTTTTTCAATCGCCTGGCCTTTGCCTTTATCTCCAAGGCAGACAAACCAGACGAATCATCAATATAGATAGGCAACTCTGAAAGTCTATTGGCAGAGTCCGTCAAACGAAGGTAGTCATCATCCTGCAGAGCCCCTCTCCTTAATTTCCATGCATCTATCATAGCATCACTCCCCAACAGCCTGATGCCAAGTTGGAGGCTTGACATCTCAAGGGAGAATATAGCTACACCTACCTTATCCTCCAGTGCAGCATTATATGCAATATTTAAAGCCAGCGCTGTCTTACCCATGCTTGGCCTACCAGCAATAATAATAAAATCAGAGGGCTGAAGCCCAGATGTGAGATTGTCAAAATCGGTAAATCCGGTTGAAATGCCCGTTATATTGCTACCAGTAGTGGCCTCTATTTTCTTAAAGCTCTTTTTGACCACTTCATTAAGAGGTAAAAAGTTTTGATCTATATTCCTCTCAGCTATTTCAAATATGGACTGCTCAGCTGAATCAAGAATCTCTTCAGTATCATTGGCAAGCTGGAAACACACCTCAGAGATATGGGAACACTGACTAATTAAATTTCTTCTTGTTGATAAATCTTTAACAATCTCACTATGATACATTATTCCAGCAGAAGTTGCTGTTGCCTCTGCCAGAGAGGCTAAATAATCTGTTCCTCCCACCTTATCCAAGACACCTTTTTCCTTTAACACATGGGAAAGGGTTATCACATCTACCGGATCATCCCTATTATATAAGGTGAGCATCCCTTCAAATATGAGTGCATGAGCATCCCTATAAAAATCTTCACCAGACAGGATATCCACAACCTGATTGAGTGCATCATTATTGATCAATATCCCGCCTACTATAGCCTGTTCAGCCTCCAGATTATGAGGGGGGACCTTATAGGTGGAATAAGCCATATCTTCTTTCATTTTAGGCATAGCCATCTTTTTAAGCCTCCTCTTCCTCCTTCTCAACAACTACTCTTATTGTGCTTATAACGTCGGGGTGGAGTTTAATAGCTACTTCAGGCTCCCCAAGAGTCCTGATTGCCTCATTAATAATAATTTTTCTCTTATCTACTACAACCCCTTCTCGTTCGAGCTCTTGAGCAATATCTCTACTTGTGACAGAACCGTAAAGTTTGTTCTCTTCACCAGCCTTTCGCATGATAGTTACGGTTATCTGTGAAATCTTTTCTGCGACTCTTTCAGCCTCCTCTTTATCCTTCATGTGTTTAATCGTTATCTTTCCTTTTCTCATCTCGCGGGCCTTTAAATTAGCATCACTGGCCTCAATAGCTACACCTTTTGGAATAAGATAATTCCTTGCGTATCCCTTAGCAACATCTACGATATCACCTTCAAAACCAAGAGATTTGAAATCTTGCATCAAAATAATCTTCATGTCTTTTTCCACTCAAATTTTTATAAATATAAAGGTAAGGAACTACAGTTTCCATAAAGAAAGGTAAATGAAAAATAACAAAGGCTTGGGGAAGTAGAAAGTAAATCTGTATGCCTTAGAGCTATCTCTTAAAATTCCCGATATTCCTTCATCCTTATTTTTGCCGTAGTAAAAGGCAATAGGGCAATGTTTCTGGCTCTTTTTATAGCTAAAGCCAGAATTCTTTGATGTTTGGCGCAGTTGCCAGAAATCCTCCGAGGTATAATCTTTCCTCTTTCAGTAGTAAATACTACAAGATTCTTTGAATCTTTGTAGTCTATCTTTAGGCTTGAATCAGCACAAAAGCGACAGATCTTGTGCTTAATAAAAATCCTTTTTTTATCATTAAAGGTATTATTAAAGGCCATTATTTTTCCTCGACTGATTCGCTGTGTCTCTCTTCCATTTTATCCTCTTTTTTCTGCTCTTTATTTAATAAATCCTCTGGATCAACATCTTCATCAATTTTTACGGTTAAATATTTTAGAATACGGTCATCTAATTTCAGATTCCTCTCTAACTCTGTTACTATCTTAGGAAGACCACAAAAATCTAATACTACATAATAGCCTTTATCAAAATGCTTAACCTCATAAGCCAATTTTTTCTTTCCCCACTCATTAATCTTTACGATATAGCCCTTTAGCTTTTTGATTAGATCCGAAAACTTAGTAATTGCTTCCCTTAAAGAGTCATCATCCAGAGTGGGGTTTACAATATAAATCGTCTCATAATGGTTCATTGAATAGGGTACCTTCTTTCTCTATCTTATATGTTAAAATTTCTATCCATTTCTATCCCCGTTGCTAAAAATTGTCAACCCATTTTTTGAGAGCCAAGGGCATATTTCTCCTTAAGGCCTTTTTTGTAAATCTTTCCTGATCCAGTCTTAGGAAGCTCAGACATAAAATCAACCGTTTTTGGTGCCTTATAGTGGGCAATATGATCTTTACAGTAAGCGATGATCTCTTCCTTTGTAGCTTCTTTCTCTTCCTTTAGAACCACAACTGCTTTTATTGCCTCCCCCCACTTGGGGTCTGGTACTCCAATAACTGCTGCCTCCAATATAGCTGGGTGTGAATAAAGTACATTTTCAACCTCAGTTGAATAGACATTTTCACCACCGGTTACAATCATATCTTTTTTTCGATCAACAATATTGACATATCCCTCTATATCCACCAGGGCAAGATCACCTGTATAAAGCCATCCATCTTTAATGGCAGCTACCGTTTCTTTAGGTCTATTCCAGTAACCCTGGGTAACAATATCCCCTTTTACAATAATCTCTCCCACCTCTTTATCATTATGATCAACCTCCTCTCCATTATCTCTGACTACCTTTAGTAATACACCTATAATAGGCCGCCCTGTCTTGGCCTTATAGATAAACTGCTCTTCTGGGGCAAGATGTGTAAGATTTTCCTTTAGGATAGATAGGGTTAGATAGGGACAGGTTTCAGTCATTCCGTAGGTCTGTATATAATCACATTTAAATGTTTTCATTATCTTTCTGACCAAATCTGGAGCAATAGATGCACCGCCACTTAATATAACCCTCAGGCTTGAAAAATCATAGGAATTAGCTCGGGGAGTATTGACCAGCATGTTCAGCATAGTTGGGATCATATTGGTAAGGGTGATCCTCTCGTTCTGAATGGTTTCTAAGACACTTTGTGGGTCAAAATCTGGTACAGTTATATGTCTTGCTCCCACCCACGTTATTGCAAAGGTGGCCCAGGCATCAGCCAGATGAAAAAGTGGTGCAACATGGATCCACTTATCAGTATCATTTAACCTCAACTCTGCTATGGTAGCAAGGGCATGAGTACAGACGTTTTTATGGGTAAGGATTACGCCTTTTGGCTCACCGGTTGTTCCGCTTGTATAATATAGATGTGCTATACCACTATCGGATATCTCTGATATGGATGGTGGCTCAGAATGCTGTTCTTTGATTGCCTCTTCATAATCTATACCTCGGAATGGAGTTGTTTCATCCCCCTGCCCGGTCCATATGACCGTTTTTATCTTTATCTGGAAATTTCCTAACGAGTTTACGCTGCTGGCGAAATGTCTTGATGCTATTAAGGCCACTGCCCCGGAATCCTTCAGAATAAAGGCAAGTTCCTTGGGAGAAAGTCTGAAATTAAGGGGGTTGAGAATAGCTCCAACCTGGGCAGTTGAAAAATAGGCCTCTAAGAACTGGTGACTGTTTTCATGCAATATAGCCACACAGTCTCCTTTTTTTAGTCCTATTGATAGCAAGAAATTGGATAGTTTGTAGACCCTTTCTGCAAACTCTCCATAGGTAAATCTCTTACCTCCAGAAACAATTGCCTCCTTCTGTGCATAGAGGCTTACAGCCTTTTCTAATATAAATGGTATATTCATAATTTATAAAATACTCCTTAACCATTAGTTTAAAGTTTGACGGCTTCGTAAAAAGTCCAACTGTCCCGTCCTGACGGGATTACGCTTCATCTTTCGTCATTGCGGTGTACTGGTAAGTACGCCTCATTCCTCAAGATTCGCAAGCCTTGCATTTGGA
>JAUWZC010000053.1 GCA_030615565.1 Desulfobacteraceae bacterium
CAGCAGATGTTTCCGGAACAGTATGGTATCTCTTTACAATCAGGTCTAATGGACAGCTACACGGAGTTAGAATCTGATGTTGAAGAGGTTGTTCCATTAAAGCTATTAAAGGCCAAGGCAGGGGAATATATTGAAAAAAAGATTATTGCCCATGCCTTGAATATTACAGGTGGAAACAAGGTCAAGGCAGCCAGAATTCTTAATATCAGTTATAAGGCCCTCTTTTATAAGATGAATAATCTGGGATTAAGATGAAAAATCAATTGAGTCAACTACTAGTCATTTTCTCAGTTCTTAGAGCTGAAAATGAGATCTTGCTTAAAAAATCGCTTAATATTTCCATGGGGAAGGTCTAATGGGAATAATAAGCTTGCTTATTTTTCCCAAAAAGCCATCCCCATTGATCCCAATGTGAAGACATTGGGAATCCCGCAAGCGGGGCTTTAAGCGATTCCTTGTGTCCATTTTAAGTTAATTCTCAGAGTGCTCTGCGAACTTGAACGATACCCGGCATGCCGGGGAGAGTGGGCGAGAGAAAAAATATGCTTTCACTTATCTGTAAACATGCGACTATAATGGAAAGGTAAGACATTAATTATGGGAGGATTGGGGATATGAAGATGTTTTTAAGTAACATTACCAAATGTTTACTCTCTTTTATAATAGTGTGTGGGATTGGATTTTTTCATCAATCCATAGCAGCTGACAAAACTGGAGCCAGCTCTAAAGAAACCAAAAAAGAGATAGTGGTTGATCCTTCCTACATAATTGGCCCCATGGATGTTCTCGAGATCCAGGTCTGGAAAGAGCCTGATTTTTCACGTCAGGTTCTGGTAAGGCCGGATGGAAAGATCACCTTGCCACTGATAGGTGATATTCTCGCATCTGGGATGAATACCATGGGTCTGAAGGCTCTATTAACCGAAAAATTAAGAGATTTTGTAAGCAAACCAGATGTAACAGTGATCGTGCTCGAATCTCGCAGCAAGAATTTCTACATTATAGGGAAGATTAATCTGCCTGGAACCTATCCCTTGAATCCAGACATGACTGTGCTCCAGGCTATATCGGTTGCAGGCGGTTTAGGGGAGTGGGCAGACAAAGATAGTATTCGTATCATCCGAAGATCTGGCGGAAAAGAAGAGGTTATTCACTTTGATTATAACAAGGTCATCTCAGGGAAAAGTCTGGAGCAGAATATCCTGCTTAAGCCGAATGATACGATTGTCGTACCATGAAATAATAAGGGATTCTTATGAAAATAGTAGGTGGATGGAAGGCATTGTTCTTTTTACTCATCACGCTTTTTCTTTTTCCAATGATATGCATGGCTGACTACAGGTTTGAACTTACCCCACGTATATCGGTCAGTCAAGTCTATGACGATAATATCTATTTAGATAATAATAATGAAAAATCAGACTATATGATCACTGCTTCACCAGGGATAAACCTGATGATTTCTTCTATCAATAACTCTCTGAGCCTTGATTATTCCCCCACCTGGGTCTGGTATGATGAATATGAGGAGAACGACACAGTTAGGCATGCTGGCACCCTTGAATTTTGGCAAAACATTGCAGAACATCTAAGGTTTAACCTGACCGACACCTACCTTAAATCTGAAGAGCCCTTTGAGGATACAGCAGAGGCTGAAGGGGTCAGAACTACCAGAAATACATACTATAGAAACACAGGAAGCGCCAGTCTTCGTTACCAGTTCGGTCCAGAAGATACTATAACCTTTGGCTATAGACACAGCCTTTTGGAAAATGAAGATGTCACTCTGGATGATGGAACAATTCATAACCCATTTTGTAGCATTACCTATTGGTTTGACGTAAAAAGTGGGTTGGAGCTTAATTGCGGATTCACCGATGCAAAGTTCTCTCGGGATGATGGTACTAAAGCCGGAGATGACTATACTGGTCATGGGGCAGGCATGCGATATATTTACCGTTTTACGCAGAATACCAATGGCTCAATTGGCTACACTGTTACAACCCGGGATTTTGATGGGCTCACAGAAGACTATGACATACATGAAGGTTCCGTCGGTTTTGAACATGCCCTCTCCTCTGATATATCTCTTTCGTTGGGAGGTGGTTATTTTACCCAAAAAAACGAGCGGTCTGGTGATGAAACGGGTTACTCTTATAATGCATCCCTTGCAAAACGCTTTCAGAGAGGGAGTTTTAACATTGGGGCCCAAGGTGGCTGGGATGAGTCCTATTTAGAGGCAGAACGAAGGGGATTTACACGGTACTGGAGTGCAGATTCCAGGCTTGAGTACATGTTTATGCAAGACTTAAATGGCTATGCTGGTGGATCGTACAGGCGAGATGAAGATTCAGCTGACCGGGAATGGAAAACATGGAGGGGAAACTGTGGTTTAAGATTAATGTTTATGCGCTGGTTTTCCTTATCCCTGGATTATTCTTACGCTCAAAGAGATGGTGATTTTGATGTGGAGGATTACACGGACAACCGGGTGATGCTTACCCTCAGTGCCAGCAAGCTGTATAGATGGTAAAAAAGCTCGCGAATTCTCTCATTGTTGGCTTCCGGCCAAGAGGACCTACATCCTGGAGGGAGTAATGGAGAGTTGGAATAATGGAAGGATGGAAGATTGGAATAATGGAAGAGTGAAAGCGTGGAAAGCTGGAATGTCGAAGATCCCGCCCGTCGGGGATGGAATATTGGCCTGCCCTGGCGCGACTTTTACGGGATAACATGTTGTCGCTGTAATACTTCGAGAGTATAATCTATAAAATTATTTATTGCATGCCAGGTCTGGGCCAGGGAATAATGGAAGGATGGAAGAGTGGAGGCGTGGAAAGTTGGAATGTCGAAGATCCCGCCCGTCGGGGATGGTATTACTGGGGTTATAAATAGTCCGCCCCAGGCGGACTGATTGCTTGGCCTGATTTTTTGTCCATTGCCCAGTGAAATGCATTGTTTAGTTAATATTTCACGGGTCAAAAAATCAGGCCAAATAAGAATATCTCAGAGGTCTCTGTGTGCTCGAGCGATCCCCTGCACCTCACTGCGGGAGAGAGCGGGCGAGAGAATTAAAAATAATAGAAACAATCAATCGAGTTTTAGAATGGAACCATTTGAAATAGAAAAATACAAAGAGATTGCACTCCGCCGGATGTGGTGGATTATTATTCCTTTCCTCGTATCAATACTTATTGGTATTGGCTTGAGTTTAAAACTTCCCAGATCTTATCGGGCCGGCACCCTCATTTTAGTCCAGCCCCAGAAGGTACCAGCAAGCTATGTCCGAGAAATCGTATCCATTGACATCGGAGACCGACTTCGCACCATTAACCAGCAGGTGACCAGCCGGACTAATCTGGAAAAGATTATTAACGAGTTTAATCTCTACAACGAGCCTGGCCGCCATATGTTCATAGAAGAAAAAGTAGAAAAACTCAGAAAAAAAATAAGTTTAGATGTTTCCAGAGGTGGAAGGCGGGGGACTAATGCCTTTCAAATTTTTTTCATCGGCAGGTATCCAAAGAAGGTAGCAGAGGTTGCTAATACCCTGGCTTCTTATTTTATAACAGAAAACCTTAAGTTACGAGAAGATCAGGCAATAGGTACATCAGAATTTTTGACAGACGAGCTGGAAACAATCAGAAGAAGCCTTTTGGAGAAAGAAGAAGGATTAAAGAGGTACCGTGAGAGATATATGGGGGGGCTCCCTGAACAATTGGATACCAATCTGAGGATTTTGACGAGGATCCAGCAGCAGATAGTTGCTAACCAGGAAAACTTGAGGGGGGTCGAAAACAGAAAGCTCATGATCCAGCAGCAACTCGCAGAGACTGCCGAGATTAGAAGAGCTCGTGTAGCACAGGCAGCAGAAGGAGAAACAAGGCAACCCAATTCCTTAGACCAATTAAAAACCCAACTGGCCTCCCTTGAAGCCAGATACACACAAAGGCATCCGGATGTTATTAGCCTTAAAGAAAAGATTGCTGATCTGGAATCTAAGGAGAAGACTGATTCTAAGGAAGTCCAGGAGGTACCAGAAGATAGGGGTAGAACCCAGGCAGAAATAAACCTGGCAAACCAGTTGCGGGAAATCGAATTACAGATAAGGAATCTGAAGGCCGAAGCAGCACAGCTACATTCTCAGATGAAATGGTATCAGACCCAGGTAGAGAACACGCCAAAGCGAGAGCAGGAACTTATGTCTCTGAACCGGGATTATCGTAATATTCAGGAAACCTATAATTCGCTTTTGAGCCGAAAATTAGAGGCCGAGATCGCAGTAAATTTAGAGAAGAAACAGAAAGGTGAGCAATTCAGGATACTGGACACAGCCAAGGTCCCTATCAGACCTTTTAAGCCAAATGTCCGGCGCATACTTTTTATGACCGTGGCTTTGGGGTTTGCTCTGGGATGTGGTTTAGCCTATCTGAGGGAGACCATGGACACCTCCTTCAGAAGACCTGAGGATGTAGAAGAGGCACTTCAAATACCGGTAATATCAAGTCTGCCCTTTACCTATAATGCCAGAGAGCTGAGAAGAATTAAGAGAAAAAAAATACTAACAGTTTTATCTGTGGGACTGACCTTCCTGCTCTTAGGAGTGGTGATGGTTCTTTCCATAAAAGGGATAGATGCTACGATGAATTTCATAAAAAATATTTTTTCAAAGCTATAAATTGAGGAATGCCTAAATTCCTAAATCCCTAAATTCCTGAATCACTTTTTCGAGGTAATCGCTGTTGTGTATACATCTTTCTACAATATAAAAGAAAAGCCGTTTAACTTGACTCCATCGCCACGTTTTCTCTATCTGGGGGAAACTCATAAAGAGGCTTTGTCTTTGCTTACCTATGGAATTATGGAACGAAAGGGATTTGTATTACTTACCGGTGAAGTGGGTACTGGTAAAACCACCATAGTCCAGACACTGTTGGAAAACCTTGATTCTTCGGTTAAATACGTTTCAATATCTAATCCTACCCTGCCGCCCAAAGATTTTCTATTTTATGTTGCTTCAGGTTTAGGTCTTAAAACTCAATTTGAATCTAAAGGCACCTTTCTAGTTCATTTTGAGGATTTTCTTCAAACACTTTTGCATCAACAACAAAATGTGCTTTTGATTGTTGATGAGGCACAGAGATTATCCCTTACACTTCTGGAAGAGATTCGCCTGCTTTCTAACATGGAGACTGCTGATGACAAATTGATAAATATATTCTTGGTGGGTCAGCCGGAACTGAACCAAAAGCTAAGTAACGCCGAATGCCGACCTCTCCTACAGCGTATCAGCATCCGCTATCATATAAATCCTTTAAATGTGATAGAAACTGGGGCCTATATCAAAACCCGGCTAAAGTCGGCTGGTGCCAAAGATACTAAAATTTTCTCCAAAGAAGTTATAAGGGCTATCCATAAACATGCTCAGGGTTATCCTCGGATGGTAAATATCTTGTGTGATAACGCCCTCCTGCTTGGATATTCTAACGGGAAAAAAGATATTACAGTTGAAATGATAGAAGAATGCCATAATGATCTTCAGCTTCCAGAATCCTTTTTGCAAAGGGACGTTGATATTAAAATTAGGCAGGAGTCAAAAGCACCCGAATCTGTGAGAAAGATACCATATCTCAGAGCAGCCATCCTCGCTCTCCTCTTAATTATCCTTGTATCAGCAGGCTCTGTCACCAAGTTTGGCCAAAGATATTTAAAAACAGTAGAGCTTTTTTATAGAACACATTTCACCTCAAAACCATCTCCTCCGGAAGAAAAGACTTCCGCCCTACTCCAGAAAAGAGGTTTACCGGCATCCAATGAAGAAGAACAAAAGGGAAGAGCTGAGCCTAAGTTTGAGATAGCAAAGACCGATATGAAAGAAAATATCCCGATTCAGAAATCAAAATCCAATCTATTGGCAAAAAAAGGGAATATTTTAAGAATAGAAAAAAGGATAATAACAGTTAAACCAGGAGACACCATGCTCGGATTAGCAATGGAAATTTATGGCTATGCAGATAAAAGAACCTTAGAGCAGATACAAAGAGAAAATCCTGAAATTCGAGATGTCAACCTGATAGAGATGGGCCAAAAGATAGTATTTTCGAAATCCCCTTTTCTTAAGAATAAACAATACCCTATTTACTCAGTACATATCGCTTCTTACAAGCCGCTTAAATTGGCCCGGTCTATATTTGAGAAGCTGATTAAGGGAGGCTTCGAGCCCTATATCCTTCCCTTTGATCACCCCCAAAAAGGAAAAATATTTAGGGTTGCTGTAGGGGCGTTTAAGGATAAGGCATCTGCCAGATATTATGGCAATAAATTAATAGATATGGGTGTGGTAGAGTACGCCGAACCTATTAGTATAGATATAATGTGAAAAAGAAAGGAAGCAGTCAGCGATCAGCAATTAGCGAAGTGCACAGTTTAATAAATTCAGTGACAAATAATGAGAGAATTAATTGATAACATGCGTTCTTCTATTTCTCACAGAGAACACAGGGGACACAGAGTATTAATATCCGACAAGTCGGGACTGAGGGATCAATCCAGATCAAATCCCATCTCAACGGAACTATCACTGGTAGTGTGCCCCGTAAGGGGCTGAGCATTTGGCCTGATTTCTCCTTCTCAAGAAGTCAGGTCAAACTCCCTTTATCTCTGTGAACTCCGTGAGCTCTAGCGAGTGCAAGGAGCGGGCGAGAGAAATCAATGAGTCTCTAAGATAAGATTACGTAATCTTATATGCGAACCAAAATGCTAATTAAGGATAACCCATGGGAAAAATATCTAATGCAATAGATAAGTATAAGGCAGAGAAAAAGGCATCTAAACCTGTAGAACATGTTTTCATGCCTCAACGAATAAAGGTTGAAGAGCCTGAGGTGGTCTTTGCCAAGGAGTACCTCAAAGAGCAACGGTATAGCGACAAGCTTGTTGCTGTTTTAGCGCCCGATTCGGTAACTGCCGAAATGTTTAAAGTCATACGTGGGGCAATACTCTATGATAAAGATAGGCCTGCACCAAAGGCAATAATGGTTACCAGCACCTTCCCGGGTGAAGGAAAGACATTTGTGGCATCTAATTTGGCAGTAAGCTTTGCTATGGGTCTGAATGAAAATGTCCTTTTGGTTGATGCCGATCTGCGCCGCCCGTCTATCCATGAAATATTTGATTATGTCAATAAATACGGCCTTAGTGAACACCTGCAGGGTGAAAAAAATATACCTGAACTATTGATTAAAACAAAGATTAAGAAGTTAACCCTTTTGTTGTCTGGAAAACCACCCTCCAATCCGGTTGAACTTCTGTCATCGAAAAGGATGGGAGAGTTTATCAAGGAGGCCAAAGATCGCTATCAGGATAGATTCATTATAATGGATGTTCCCCCAAGCCAACTAACCGCTGAGACCAACGTCATTGCCAATCATGTTGACGGTATAATCTTGGTGGTTATGAATGGTAAGACTCCGCGGGCTGTAATTCAACAAACAGTTGAAAACTTAGGGAAAGAAAAGATCCTGGGCATTATTTTTAATGGTTTTGCCCAGTCATATAAAGCCTATAATAAATACTATAGAAAGTATTATAAATGATAAGGTTATTTCACCAGTATTTTTCTCTCACATCCTTTGCGTTTGTCCTCGGTGAAGGACTGCTGATCTACTGGGCTGTTTTTTGGGCTGCCTATTTTATCTTTAGTATGGATCTGGAATTGCTATCTATTCAGCCTATGGTCTGGCTAAAGATATTACTTATTACTATCATTACCCAATTAAGTTTATATTTTAATGATCTTTACGAAAAGAAGAGCATCGATAATTATATTGATCTATTTACGCGCCTTATTCAATCTATAGGTATTACCTCCATAGTTTTGGCTATTATTTACTTTCTGTTTCCTTCGACTATGATCGGGCGGTGGATATTTTTTATCAGCATCATTTTCCTTCTCCTACTTTTGGTCTCATGGCGTCTTCTCTATTCTTTGGTTATGAGAAGGAAGTTTTTTGCAGAAAAGACCATTATTCTGGGTTTCGGTGAATTAGCCCGAGATATATTGCATGAGGCAGACAGCAGAAGGGATCTCAGCTATGATATCGATTCTGTCATCGCGCCTGAGGGGAACAATGATACTCAAGATCAGTTCAAAGGTATTTCCGTTCACTACGGTTTTGATAATATTTGCGATTTAGTGGAGGCTGAAAATGCAAAAAATGTGATTGTTGCTTTAGATGAAAAGCGCGGCCTTTTACCCTATGAGGAACTTTTAAAGTGCAAAGTAAGAGGGATAAACATCATTGATGGAGAGGGCTTCTATGAAAGAATCACCGGAAAACTTCTGGTCGAAAGAATTAATCCGAGCTGGCTCATATTTTCTGATGGCTTTGTTAAATCAAAAACTACACGCCTTGTAAAAAGGGCGGTAGGTTTTACAGGTGCCTTCTTAGGTTTGATTATTTTGCTACCTTTTATCGCTCTTGTGGCTCTGGCCATCAAGTTGGAGACCAGGGGCCCCATTTTTTTTATTCAAGAACGGGTAGGTGAAAATAGAGAGATATTCAATCTTTTAAAATTCAGATCCATGAAAGCAGATGCAGAAGAAAGCTCCGGGCCGGTCTGGGCCTCGGATGATGATCCCAGAATTACCAGGGTTGGGAAGATTATAAGAAAGCTCCGGATAGATGAGCTTCCGCAAATGTGGAATGTCCTCAAAGGAGAAATGAGTTTCGTGGGGCCGAGGCCAGAGAGGGAATATTTTATTCAAGAATTGGAAAAGAAAGTTCCCTTTTACAGGGAACGGTTCACCGTAAAACCTGGGATAACTGGGTATGCTCAGGTTTTGTATCCTTATGGTGCCTCAGAGAAAGATGCCCTTGAGAAGTTAAAATATGATCTTTACTATATTAAAAATATGTCTCTTGTTCTCGATCTGATGGTTATTTTTAAAACCATTAAAATAGTCTTGTTGGGCAGAGGGGCGAGGTAGGGATGTTATAGGCTAAAGGCTATAGGCTTAAGGCAAAGGATTGTATTATCATTTAGATTCCAATTTTTTATTTAGGCCTGGCCTGCCCCGTGAAATTTTTCGTAGAAAAGGAGCGAAGCGGATTTAACTGGGGGATTTTGGCATTTATATTGCTTAATCCTGAGTATAAGTTCGTAATCGAAGTTATGAATCGAAGGACTTATGCTTTCCTCGTAAAATGTATTAGCCATTTCCATGGGGAACTTTGATATTTAGCAATCCTAACTGTAGGGTTGCTTATTGCTAATTTTATATGTAATTCCAATGGGTTATGTGGATTCTATCCATGTAATCCAAGGGGCGGAGCTGGGTAAAGGCGATGAGACTTTTGCGAAACCTGACAATTTTTGACACTAAAAAAGAAGATGACGAGATGACTCGGCATTTCTGGAAAAATAAATCACCGGACGAACGGCTGAGCGCTGTCGAGTTCTTAAGAGAGCACTATTACATCATACAGGGATATAGAGTTCCTCCTTCAATTATTCGAGAACTGCGCATTGTAGGGCGATAGGAAGTGAAAGTACATACTGATTTCACTGACTTTGTTACTGCACTTAATAATAACAAGGTTGAGTATGTGATCGTGGGATCATTTGCCCTTGCGTATCATGGCTATCCCCGAGCAACTGGTGACATAGATTTCTGGATTCGCCCCACGCCTCTCAATGTAAAAGCACTCCTCAAAGCATTATATGATTTTGGATTTGGAGAATCTGAAATTTCTGAAGGTGATATTATGTCAGGCAACATTATTCAGCTTGGTTACCCACCGGTACGTATTGATCTAATAACAATTATTGATGGTTTAACAATCAAAGAGATATGGGAGAGCAAGGAAAAAGACAAGTTTGGTGACCATGATGTGTTCTATTTAGGCAGAGAGGCATTTATTAAAAACAAACGGGCTTTAGGTAGGCATAAAGACCTTGCTGACCTCGAGCTTCTGGGTGAAAAAGTGTGATAATAGCAATGTTCTCCTCAAGCGCAACGCTCATTGAACGAAGTGCATTTCACTGGGATTTACCCCGCCTGTCGAAGCGAAGCGGACTTGTCCGCCGGAAGTGTGGCGGAGATTTAACCGCCTTTGGAGGTTCCCGTTATCGGGGCCCAATGGAATGTTCACCCCGTGCAATTATTTTATCTTTCCATTGCACTGGGGCCTGCCCTGTGAAATGCTGAGCATATTTCACTGGGGTTTAGCATATTCCACCGGGGTGAAGCCATTTAACCGGGGCCTGCCCCGTTAAATTTTTCGCAGAAAACAAGCGGAGCGGATTTAACCGGGGCAACAAACCATCAACAAAGAACTATCAACAAGGGGTTAAAAACTTGATTAAATATTCCAAACTTCCGGAAAATATAGAACACTTACTACCAGTGGCACAAGCGTATCTGAAATCAAGGGGAGATGTCCTGTTTGCCTATATCTTTGGAAGTCTCGCAAAAGGAGAGGTTTCACCTCTAAGCGATGTGGATATCTCGGTTTATCTGACAGAAGATGCAGATTTTGTTGAAAAGAAAATGGAAATACTTGGCAAACTAATAGAGCTTTTGGAGACAGATGAGATTGATCTTGTAATATTAAATTCGGCCCCCCTCACGCTCAGGATGAAAATATTGGAAAGCAAAAAAGTCATTGTAGATAATGCCCCTTTTTTGAGACATCATTATGAATCCCTGACTATGAGAGAGTATTTCGACTTTTCGATCAGAGAGATGGCTATTCTGGAAAGGAGATTTTTCCATGGTTGATAAGGCCCTTCTCCTTCGAAAACTTGCTGAACTTGAAAAAAATTTGGAGCAAATAAGGGAATATTCCAATATCACCATAGAGCAATATTCGAGTGACTGGAAGATTCAACGGATTATTGAAAGGACTCTGCAGATCATGATTGAAACCTGTGTAGATATTTCAGGGCACATAATTTCAGATAAAGGATATCGCATACCAAAAAGCTATGCAGACACCTTCAGAATCCTGTACGAAGAGAATATACTGGAGAAAGAACTTTTTGAGATAATGGAAAAAATGGCAAAATTCAGAAATATTGTAGTTCATAACTATGATGAGGTTGATGCCTCTATAGTTGTCAATATTTTAAAAGGGCATCTTGGCGATTTTTTAACCTATAAAAATGCCATCATAAATATTCTCAAAGAGATCGATGAAGCTTAACTGGGGATAAGAAAAATGAGAATCCAGCGACTCTATGAGCCACAGGTCAGAACACAGTGCCTACAACCTTTACCCCGTGAAATTTTTACCCTGCCCGCCCCGTAGGTATAAAATATCGTACTGGGGTTGAACTCGAAGACCGTTCAACTGGGGCATGATAGTGACAGCCTGCCAAGTTAAATTGATGGCAATCACAGCGTAGCGGATTTAACCATGGCGGAGCTTATTTAACAAAGGCGAAGCGGATTTAACTGGGGTTTACCCCGCCTGTCGGAGCGAAGCGTAGATCCCGTTATCGGGGCCGCGCCTGTCCCGTTAAATGAAGTCCCTATTTAACTGAGGGGTGGTCATTATTATACTCCATCTATTATGTATTTCACATGAGATACAGGTCTTCCGTTCACAAAATTGAAAAGGAGCAGAAGCTGGTAGGCGAACACAGAAAGCAGAAGAAGGGGTTGGACGTTTCGTTTCCCC
>JAUWZC010000105.1 GCA_030615565.1 Desulfobacteraceae bacterium
AGGGCAAAAGGGCATGGTGCCAGGGTAATTATCTGTGAAGTAGATGCTCTAAAGGCCTTAGAGGCCGTCATGGATGGATTTGAGGTTATGCCAATAGGGAAGGCTGCCAAGATAGGCGATTTTTTCTGTACCCTTACTGGCAATATAAATGCGATCAGTAGAGAGCACTTCCTTGATATGAAAGACGGTGCAATTGTCTCCAATTCAGGACACTTTAATGTAGAACTCGACCTTCCCGGACTAAAGGAGGTGTCTACATCTACGAGGGAAATCAGGGAATTTGTTGAGGAATATACCCTTCAAAACAGAAACAGGATCTATCTTTTAGGTGAAGGAAGATTGATAAATCTGGCTGCAGCAGAGGGTCATCCCTCTTCTGTTATGGATATGAGCTTTGCAAACCAGGCATTGTCTATGGAATATCTATCAAAGGAATATAAAAATCTTGATAAAAAAGTCTATTCTGTCCCCCCTGCTATTGACCAGGAGATTGCCAGATTAAAACTCGCATCAATGGGTGTGGAAATTGATACCCTTACCCCTGAACAAGAAAAATATCAGTCCTCATGGGAAATGGGCACCTAATACTTGACAGGTTTTCAGCTGAATAATATATAATGTATTTAGAGGCTTCTCCCAAATTGGAATACTGGAATGATGCGTGAACTTTTCCTGTACAAAGCGGAGTAGAGGAAAAAAAATATTAAATAGTTTTTTCCACTTTTATTACCCAATATTCCATCTTTCCATCATTCCATGTAGATAGCACAGACCGATTGCTATCAAAAGCCTATTGATTTTCCCGCCTTTAACGGGATAGAAATCCCGAAACGTATAACGCCTGGGTGGCGGAATTGGCAGACGCAAGGGACTTAAAATCCCTCGGTCCTAGTGGCTGTGCGGGTTCGATTCCCGCCCCAGGCACCATCCTATAAAATATCTTCAATGGTAACTTTATATATCCTAAAAGGAGAAACTGGCAGAAGATATGTCGGTATCACTAATAATCTTTCACGACGACTTGATGAACATCGTGCAAGAAGCAGTAAGGGGGGTCAGATACTCGGTAAATTTTTTATCTTACACGCTGAATATTTTCCTGACCACAAATCAGCTCGCAAGCGAGAAACGTTCCTAAAATCGGGGCTAGGTCGAAAATGGCTAGATGACCTTGAACAAAGTGTGCGGCCCGCCAAAGGCGGGTAAAGCAAACCCTCCAGCGGGCTTGTGCGCCTTAGGCGCATTCGATTCCCGCCCCAGGCACTAATAGAAATAGCAACTTAGGTCAGTACGGCTTTTTTTCGGGCTGGTCTTCTTTTTTGTGCATGCGCCTATTTTGCCTCAAATTTCACTATTCTTCATTCCTTTCCTTCTTAAAGAAAGACCCTCTGTATACCTACTTAAACTTCCGATAAAACACCTCCCTCTCACCCTGGCCTGCCTGGCTATTATGGCGAGCCTCTTTCCGATGACATTCATAGAATTTTATTCGCTCCCATTACAATTGGTTAATATGCAAAATTATGATGTATAATAGCTATACATTATGTTTTATTATTGACAATCATTATTTTATACATCATATATAAAATGTATATAATTAGGATTGTACAGGAGATGTCAAACATGAGAAAATTAAAAAAAACCCCAATTCAGATCTATTTAGAACCTGAACAGGATAAAATTATTTCTGTTTTGGCAAAAGGCAGCGGCCAGTCTAAAGCTGCAATTATCCGCAGTTGTATATCCAGTTTTATTGCCAGTCTTCCACTGGAGAAAGATCCGGCTCTTGATATTATGAATCTCGGAGCTTCAGGGGAAAAGGACATTGCCCAAAAACATGATGACTATTTGATTTCCCTTACTCAATCAAAGCAGTAAGATGGAAGAGAAAAAATTATTCGTCGATACAGGAGCATGGTTTGCTCTGGCAGACAAATCCGACCAGTATCACAATCAGGCAATTGAAATCTATGGTGATTTGCTTCGGGATTACCGGTTATTAACAACAAGCCTTGTTATTTCAGAAACATATACATTGATGCGCTACGCCTTGGGTCATCAGGCTGCCATTCATTTTGTGGATAATATTGAAGCTAGTCCCAGGGTGATCAAAATCTATTCTGACAGCACACAGGAAGAACAAGCAATAGATATACTACGGCAATATCAGGATCAAGACTTCAGCTATACTGATGCAGTCAGTTTTGCTGTCATGAAGCAATATGGAACAGTTGAGGCCTTTGCCTTTGATCAGCATTTTATTACTGCTGGTTTCACACTCATACCTTAATATCAAACGCATCTAATATTTGGCCTATCCAGACTACCTGGCTGAATAAAAGATCAAAACTTTCATTTAAAGGAGGTTAACAATGAATGAACTTGTGAAATTAGATGTGATTGAAGGGATTGCCAGGATAACCCTGAATCGACCGAAGGCTTATAATGCATTCAGCCTGGATATGATCCAGACTCTGGCAGAAAGGCTTATTGAGCTTGCCATGGACAAGCTCGTGGTCGGTATAATTATTACCGGAGAGGGCAAGGCCTTCTGCGCAGGTGCAGATCTAAAATGCCTATCAGGTTTTGGAAAAAGTTATGGCGAGGCCTTACACGAACTGTCAGCCAGGTACCATCAGGCCATCCTTGAAATACGCCGTATGCTAAAACCTGTAGTGGCAGCCATCAATGGCATTGCTGCTGGAGGCGGTTTTTCCATGGCCCTTGCCTGCGACTTCAGGGTAATGGAGGCATCCGCCGTTTTAAGACAGGCATATACTACCAATGGGCTGAGTATTGATGGGGGAGGCACATTCACCTTACCCAGATTGGTAGGGCTGGCCAGGGCCATGGAAATTGCAGCCTTCGACCGTCCAATTTCTGCTGAGCAGGCACTATCCTGGGGTCTTGTAACAGAGGTGGTGGAAGATGGTCAGGCCGTGAAAAGAGCTATTGAATTGATTAAGGAAATGAAAAGTATCCCTCTTTCCTCTTTTGCAGCTTGTAAAAAATTGATAACCGATTCCTTTAACACCTCTTTTGAGACCCAACTGGAAAAAGAACGGGAGGCTTTGTCATGGTGTGCTGACCATCCCAATGGGCGTGAAGGTATAAAGGCCTTTTTGGAGAAAAGAAAGCCGGCTTACACTTGAAGAAAAATAAATACCAGTATATATAGCATCCATGATTTTGTGGAAAACGAGTATCAATTAGATTTAATGAAACAGCCATGGACTCTGTCAGAGAGATGAACAGATGGTGAATTGAATCGACAAAGAGGTGAATCAATGTTTGTATGTAACTATATAATGTAGTCACAAGAGGAGGGTTTAATGATCCAGACCAATATTAGGGAAGCTAAGGCCAAACTTTCCGCTTATCTTTCTCAGGTGGAACAAGGGGAAGAGGTTATGATTGTCCGCAGGGGCAAACCAGTGTCCATCCTGAAGCCAGTTGAACAATCAGCACCATTGCCCAGCATGAAACATTTCAGGAAAAAAATAACTCTAGGGGGTTTGTCAGGTTCTGAGACCATTATCAGAATGCGAGAGAAATCCAGATATTGATGAGCTTCCTAAGTCTTTTTCTTAAGGTTTAGTCTTTTGTATCACCCAATTCTTTTACTGTTATCTCTGATGCATTGACCCGATAATGAGGCAGAGACCTCAGGGGTGTCAAGAAAAGGACAGATACAGGCTTTCCACTTTGAGAAATAAAAACTTGACTTAGTCATGAACTTAGTTTATTTTTTGATCTTAGATAAGAAATGATCGTGGTGTCCAGAAAATTTGATACAAAGGAGAATATGAACAGTGATCAAAGTTAATGTGCATGAGGCTAAAACCCAGCTATCCCGCCTGTTGGCCCGTGTGTCGGCTGGAGAGGAGGTTGTCATCTCTAAGTCAGGAAAACCGATGGCACGCCTTGTTCCTTGGGGTAATGAAAAGAAAGATCGGGTTCCGGGACTGGATAAAGGGTTAGTGCATATTCCCGAGGATTTTGATGCACCACTACCACCTGAGTTATTAGCAACATTTGAATCATGAAAATCTTGATCGACACCCATTGCTGGCTCTGGTGGATAGCTGAACCCAACAAATTACAGGACGGTGCTCGCAGGCAGATCGAAGACCGAAACAATACAATCTTTTTATCGGCGGCCAGCTCTTGGGAAATCGCAATCAAATATTCAATTGGAAAGCTGGAATTGCCCGAACCTCCCGAACGTTTTGTTCCCAAAAGGCTTGCCAGAGATGCCATCTCTTCTCTGGCTATCGAGCATATCCACGCGCTTCATATAGCTAATCTTCCTTACCATCACCGAGATCCCTTTGACCGTTTGATAATCTCCCAGGCACAAATAGAACGCATCCCTATAATGACCGGTGATCCTCAGTTTGAACCATATGACGTGGAACTCATCTGGGCGATCTGAGCAACCAGACTTTCATTAACAGAGGGAATATTTTTGAGATTAGTCGGAACATGATCAAAATGTATTTAGTCTATGAGGTTGCGAAGATCTTCAATACCAAAAGGGGGCCAAAGAATTAATGAGGCATTTAAAAAAAAGATAGGGTTTCCCTTGTTGGCTTCGAAATCTTTTAGGAGGGACAAAGAAAGGTGAGGAAGGGTAGAAATGAGAAAAATATTGATCTGGAAAAAGATAGTGTGCGATACTATTTATAGCTTCAGCGATGTTCAGGGAACATCTAAGTCTGAATGTCGTAAAAGAAGATGAAGATTTCACTGTTGTGCAGATGAAAGCAATATCAAGCTGGTTAGTGCACCAGCAAGGATGAAGGTTAGTGAAGTTCAAAGATATTCTCCAACTTCTAACAAACCATTTTGAACAAGAAAAGATTGACTATGCCTTAATAGGTGCCTTTGCACTGAAAGCGTACGGATATGTTCGAGCTACACAGGATGTGGATTTTTTGGTCAGAAATAAGCATCAGGATGAAATTATTGCCTATTTAGAATCCCTTGGTTATGAAACTATATATCGTTCCGCTGGGTACTCTAATCACGTTAATCCCGTATCAAAATTAGGTAGGATCGGTTTTGTTTATGTCAAAGGGCAAACAGCAAAAAACATTTTCAGAGAAACCAGACGGCTTCTCATTTTGGGTGATCTATCTCTACCGGTCATCAGCCCTGAACATTTAATAGCCCTGAAAGTTTTTGCCATGAAAAATGATCCTGACAGAGTATTTAGAGAGATGGCAGATATCAAACATATTCTCTCCTTGCTAGGGATTGACATAGAAGCAATCAAAAGATACTTTAACAAATATGGTCAATTAGAAAGGTATTATGAGCTTATCGGTGAAAAACAGTCAACGACCCCGCCCTTCCGGGCGGGCCTTGAAAAAAGGAAATAATTCATTAGCCGCCTCCATCCCCACCCTCCCGGGTGGGGCATTAAAGGGCGGCGGTAAAAAGAAAGAATTGATATTGGAAACCGATCTTTTATTATCTCCCGGGGACTTTACGGCTCTTAAGAATCCCACAGCCCATGATGCACAAGACCTTGAAAGCTATCTTGATTTTTTGGAGGAAATAGGGGCCTTTGAATCAAAAAAGGTTAGAGCAAAACTTTATAGAGAAGTGTTCGTCCTATAATCCTCAATTCCTTCAGTTTGTGTTCAGTTTCGAGCCTTTATTTTTCACATAGAGGGATCGAGTAAAGTCCTCCCTCAAGGAGATAGAGGCAAGTCCTTAATAAACTGCTCAAATAATGATGGTGATTTAAAAGATTACTTGCCGATAGCCTTTAGTATGGCCTTGGCAAATTCCATCTCTGACTGTGCACCAACTATGCTATGCTCCTCATTAATAACGGTATGAGGCACTCCATGGACATTGTACTTTACAGCAAGAAAAGAAAATTCTGAGCCTTCCACCATGTCAGCGGTGATATGGTCACTAGCCATGGCAAATCTGTGGACAGTGCGAACTGCACCTGGGCAATAGGGTCAGGTAGGGGAGATCAAGACCTGCATGTGAACAGGACGATCAACCTTGTCTAACTCAGCCATCACTTCCTTACTCAGTGCCGGGTTCCTTTTTCCAACGTCAATGATATCCTCTATCAAGACATTAAACTCATAACCAGCAGGTACTCCGTAAAAGCGGATTCCATAGTCCTTATCACCCAAAAGGACAGTGGCCGGTATTTTGTCCACTCCGTGCTTCTTGGCCAGGCCTGCCTCGGCTACAAAGTCATGCACCTCAAGAGAGAGTTTATCTGAAAGGCCGGAGATTTCCTCAAGCATAGCCCTGGTCATCTCACAGTGCGGGCACTCCATCTCCTGGGTGAACATAACGATCTTGACATCCTTCTCAATACCCTTGAAGACATTTATCAGTTTTCCCCTGTCTTTTTCCTTTAAAATTCCCATAACGCACCTCGCTAACTAAATTAGGACGCAGACCCGCCTGCCAGACGGCGGGCAGGTTTTCGCCGACCTGCCCGCCATGCGAGTCCGCAAGGCGAGGCGGGCGGGTATCCGCAGATAATTATTCTATTAGCTCTTTATATTTATGCGCCTTAGGCACATTTAAAATCTTTGCAATCTGCGTCCAAAAAGGAAATTCATACAACTAAATTAGAAACTTGTTAATAAGATAATTATATGCGGATAATGCGGCCTTTGCTCCCTCGCCGGCAGCTATAACAATCTGCTTATGAGGGACAGTGGTAACATCACCGGCTCCGAATAGGCCTTCTATGCTGGTCCTGCAGGAGCAATCCACGATCACCTCGCCTTGCTCATTTAATTCAACGAGGTTCTTGACCGATTCGTTATTGGGTAAAAGTCCAATCTCCACAAAGACCCCGTTCGCATCCAGCTTCTCTTCCGCTTCGTTTTCCCGGTTCCTGACAACCACACCGGTCACTCTATCCTTACCCTCGATTCTGACAACCTGGTGGTAATCGAGTAAGATCGCCTTATCTGTCTGTTTCACTCTTTCTTGAAGAGACTCATCCGCCTGCCATCCCTTGATGAAATTTACAAGGATGACTTCTGCCCCCACCTTCAATAAATCCACAGCCGTAGTAAAGGCCGAATTTCCGCCACCAGCCACAACCACCTTTTTCCCTTTAAAGAACGGGGCATCACATGTAGCGCAATAGGCTACACCTCTTCCAACCAACTCCTTTTCTCCTGGCACATTAAGCGGACGGTGGCGTTTGCCAGTGGCAAGGATCAATGTTTGACTTGAATAAATTTTACCATCATCTGTCCGGACCTTGAAGTTGTTTCCCTCTTTATTTGCTTCGGTAATAGCTGGCCCCAGGCTGACTGGTATATCAAAACCTTTCACATGCTCCTCAAAACTGTCAACCAGGTCCTTGGCATTTATGCTCTGAAATCCAAGCCAATTCTCGATCTCCGAGGTTTCTCTTACCTGGCCTCCAAAATCCTTGGTGATAATGGCAAGCTTCATCATCTTTCGAGCAGCATAAACCGCCGCGCTCATTGCCGCA
>JAUWZC010000178.1 GCA_030615565.1 Desulfobacteraceae bacterium
TAGGGGCAGCCCTTTTGGCTGAAAAACTGACGCTGGTCTTTATCGCGGGTTTCGTTGCGGTTTTAATCGGTGTTTTGCTTGTCAATTGGCCAACAAAGATTGTGACGGAACCATTACCTGATGCAAGTAGCTGAACATTCGGGTGCCTGGCTCAAGAAAAGTAAAATAATACGTCTTTTAGGCAGTCTACTTTAAAGTTAGATTCAAAAATGAAACTTCTGATACTCAAAACTCACCACTAAGAAAACACGAGTAAAATACTGAGAGTCAATGACCCCGCCCTTCCGGACGGGGCTTGAAAAAGGAAATAATTCAATTTCCGCCTTCATCCCCACCCTCCCGGGTGGGGCATTAAAGGGCGGCGGTAAAAGGGAAACATCCTATTGTCCCCCTGTCGAGAAAAAATAAACAACTCATGATTACTGTATTACTCAGTGAGGCATAAAGCGAATTATATTTGGGGAATCTCCTGCTAAAAAAGTACAAAAAAGTGCTTGACATTCTAAAATTGATAATGTACAGGCTGAGAGACCGACCGGTCTGACCCCACATTGAAGTATATTAAGATTCGAAATGGACCTTAAAGAAAAAATCATCCACGAGTCATTAAAGCTATTTTCCTTAAAAGGCTTTTTGAGTACGTCCACTCAAGACATCTTGAAGGCGGCAAACACATCGAAAGGTGGGCTTTATAATCATTTCCAAAGCAAAGAGGCACTCTTTTTAGCTGTGTTGAGCGAAGCACGAAAAATTTGGCGCGAAAAAACTTTAACAGGCTTGAACCAAATAGAAAAGCCTGTAGAGAAAGTTAAAAAGCTCTTGGAAAATTACAGAGACCGATATCTGAAAGATACAAAGAACTTTCCTGGCGGCTGTATTTTTGTCGCCCTGTCGGTAGAACTGGATTACCAACGACCTCATCTAGCTCGTGAGATTAATGAAGGATATTCACGCCTCAAAGTAATGATCAACAGTTTTTTGGAACAAGGCAAAGAATCAGGAGAATTAAGGGACGAGGTTGATGCTAAGTCGGTCACAGAGATGATCTTTGCTGGCATGCTGGGGGCCTCCGTAGTCTACGGAATGGAAAAATCATCTGCAAGCCTAGATAAGTCTTTCAATTCCTTGATTGAGTATCTTGATCAGCTAGCCCCTTAGCTTTTTTTTGGAAAAAAAGCGAGACATGTTCGTCTAAATTTGAAAGGAGGAAGGATTATGAATTTTGAATTAACAGAAGAAGAAAAGATAATGCAGGAAACAGTCAGAAATTTTGCCAAGAAAGAAATCGAACCAATAGCAGACAGATTAGACCAAAATGAAGAATACCCTTTCGAAATCATTAAAAAGATAGGAGAGCTTGGAATAACGGGATTAACTATCCCTGAGAAATATGGCGGTACTGGTGGTACATTTGTCCAGTGGTGCATCGTTTTAGAAGAGATTGCCCATGCCTGTGCCGGCACGGCAACTATCTTAGATACAAGCTGGGGTTTGGCAGCTCATTGTATTAATGAATGGGGCAATGACGAACAGAAGAAGCGATTTTTAACTCCCCTTGCAAAAGCGGAAAAGATAGCCTCATTTGGCCTGACTGAAGCGAATGCTGGTAGCGACCCAGCAGCAGCCGAAACAACCGCAGTAAAAGATAGCGACTCCTATATCCTTAATGGTACAAAGGTTTTTATATCTAATGCTAATGAAGCTGACATCCACGTAATTTTTGCCACTAGGAATAAATCCTTAGGCCATAGAGGTATGTGTGCCTTTATCGTCGAGAAAGATACTCCAGGATTATCCACTGGCAATCCATATCATAAGGTAGGAATACAGGCGGCACACAATGCTGAGATAGTACTTGAAGATTGCCGAATACCGGCTGAAAACATGCTTGGTTCTGAAGGACGTGGTTTTAGTGTAGCTTTATCAACGTTGGACGGAGCTAGGATTGGTGTCGGTGCCCTCTCAGTAGGCATTGCTCGAGCTGCTCTGGAAGCATCAGCAAGATATACTAAGGAACGTGTACAGTATGGGCGGGCAATTGCCGACTTCCAAGGTACCCAATTCTTACTCGCCGACTTAGCAACCGAGCTCGATGCTGCTAGACTTCTGGTATATCGGGCAGCCAACCTTAAGGACCAAGGGCAGTCCTTTACTGTAGAGGCAGCTATGGCAAAAAAATTTGCTGGCGAAATGGCTATGAAGGTAGCAACAAAGGGGGTACAAATGTGGGGTGGTTATGGCTATATGATGGAAAGCCCTATGCAGCGCCACTTCCGTGATGCCAAGATACTGGAGATATATGAGGGTACTTCAGAAATGATGAAGCTTATCATTGCAAGAAGTGTTATAAGTTAGAGCGCCAGCAATTTTTGATTTGCTATATAGGATTATGAGTTCTATCTTTGCTTACAAGAGGAGGAAATAATGAAAAACAGTTGGGAGGAATTAATTAGTGACTTCCGGGCGTTACTTCATCCAAGAACTCATTTACTTGGCTGTAAGTTTCTGGAAAAGGAGGAAGATCTGGAAAGAATACCCGGGGTGCGCAGACTCGGACATCGCTTCTTCTTGTGTCAGGCTCTGACCATCTCCCGGACACGTGGCTGGACAATTGGAGCCAGTCCTGACAAGAATGATTTTTGGTGCCCATTTACTACTTACGGTGGTTTTATGCCCGTTCCAGATTTGGATGCGATAAGCGATGAAGACTATAATCGCTGTCCCCAAACAGACAACTACTGGGTCAAGACAAAGGAAGATGCTAAGAAACGGCTGGAAGCCATAGCTAAACTCCCCGAAGGGAAGTATAAGGCTATGGTAGTCGGGCCCTTATATTTACAGAACTTCGAGCCGGATATCATCTTGTTCTACGGTACTCCAGCTCAGATGTGCTTGCTGATCAATGGCCTACAATGGACAGACTATGAACGTCTTCAGTTCTATAGCGTTGGTGAGGGAGCCTGCACTGATGCACTAAACCAGTGCTTCCTCAGCAAAAAGCCAGCTCTTGCTATTCCATGCCTTGGTGAGAGGACAGTAGGCGGAGCTGCAGAGGATGAGCTGAATATGGCAATGACACCCGAAGCATTTCTGAAAGCGGTTGACGGGTTAAAAGAACTCTTTGCCAGGGGGCTCAGATATCCTATCAGGAAAGGAGACCCTATGGTTAGTCCAGGTCCAGCTTTTTTCGAGCTAACATATGGGCATAAACCGGAGCGCTCTCCAATCACGCTAGCTGATATGGAATAGAGAAAGAAAAACACTGCGTGGTAGTAGACAAACTCCAAAATATCAACCAGTACTGTTTCATACAACAGACTGCTCTAAGTCGAACTCATCCCTATCCGAGAGCATGAGTTCGACTAATTTTGTCTTATTATACTCCTGAAGCGCCAATAGAAGCACTCAGCGCTGAATATCTGCAATGCCTTCTGGGGGATTATGGCTCAGAAGATCATGCTCCAGAGGGTCATCGATTATGAGCATGATAAGAATATTGTCAAGCATACATTAAAGCTCAAGGAAAAGGAGGAGAAAAAGAGTAAAAACTGAGAAGGCAACCATATCCTGAATTAGGAAAATACCCTCTCGAAAGCACAAGAAAATCTGGAAGGAGAATTGCAAATGGAAGCATATATAGGAAGACAACGCGTTTCGGCAGCGTTCAAGAAGACCTTTACCGATCAAGAGGTTCAGATTGATAGGCTTCCCGCTTACCCCATCATGGGCCAGTGCAACGCCCAGCTTGTAGGCGCTTCCATTAGGGAGTTTCTCCTGGATCCCAAAATATTTGTGAAGGCCCAGGTAGCCGCGTATGAGCGCTACAAACCGGATATCATCGTCATGCAGGGAGATTTGTTGATGGAACCGGAGGCCATGGGCAATGAACTCAGGTTTCCAGAAGATAGCATGTGCATCTCTACGAAATTTGCCCTTGAAGATAAGGGTAAATTGAGCAGCCTCCAACTTCCTGATCCCACAAAAGATGGACGCATGCCCGTTTATTTAGAGATCATAGCCGAATCCAAAAAAATAATCACAGACTCAATCGTATCAGGAGTTTTGGCCGGACCCTGGACCATAGCCATTGGTCTCAGGGGGGCCAATGATCTAATCAGGGATGCCATGAAGGATCCGGATTATGTCCATGAACTGATGCGGTTCTGCACACAGATCTCAATCAAGTTCGGGGAAGTCTTCTATCCCCTTAGAGCGGGGCTCAGCTATTCTGAGGCCCCTGCCTCATGCAGCCTTATTTCCCCCAAGATGTACCGGACATTCATCTTGCCCTACCACAAGCAGATAGTGGATCATTTCAAGGAGAAGAAAGTGGGTGTGGGCCTTCATATTTGTGGGTATACAGATCCAATCCTTGAAGATATGGTCAGTACCGGGGTAACCAATATCAGTATTGATGCACCTACTAATCTCGCCAAGGCAGTTGCGGTTGCAAGGGGAAAGGCGGTTGTTATTGGTAATGTAAATACAAGTCTATTTTTTTTAGGCACCAAAGATGAGATGGAAAAGGCAGTAAAAGACTGTATTGATATAGCAGCCACCAATAGTGGTTTTATCCTTGCCTCTGGGTGTGAAGTTCCTGGGATTGCCCCACCTGAAAAGGTACAGTGGTTTATGGAATCGGCCAATGAATACGGAAGAGAGAAAACATAGGCAAGGAAGAACTCAAAAAAGGGTTTCTTAAGACACTTTTTTTATTTGACACAAAAAATCTTCTCTCTTAATAGCAAAAGTAAGTTCTATTTG
>JAUWZC010000231.1 GCA_030615565.1 Desulfobacteraceae bacterium
AATGCCTTTGAGAAAATGGGTGGTACTTGTTATAATGTGGCACAGGCAATAGCAGGTGTTAAATAGTAGAGATAAGATCTGGCACATAAAGGATGATCCGCCCTCTGCATTGTGGCTGGCCGGAAAGGTGGGGATATCAAAAATCCTTGCCTCCCTCCTGATGAATAGAAATGTAACATCAGCAGATTCAGCTAAATCCTTCCTTTCCCCAAGACTCGGAGCCTTAAGCGATCCATTTCTTATCAAGGATATGGACAGGGCAGTTGAGCTGATAACCGATTTTATATTAAAGAAGAAAAGTATAACAGTTTACGGTGATTACGATGCAGATGGACTAACTGCTACATCTCTATTATTTGATTTTTTCTCCAGACTGGAGATCCCGATTTCCTTCTATATCCCACATAGACTTGAAGAGGGCTACAGCCTCAATGAAAAGGCAATCAGAAAGATAGCAGGGGGTAGTACGGGGATCATCATTACCGTTGACTGCGGTATCAGTTCTCAATCAGAGATTGCCTTGGCTCAAGAACTTGGGATGGAGGTCATTGTAACAGACCATCATCAACTTCCTGCCAGTTTTGTACCAATATGTCCCACGATTAATCCATTGAGGCCTGATTCCTCTTTCCCATTTAAGGAACTATCCGGAGTTGGACTGGCCTTCTATTTAACTATAGCCATAAGATCAAATTTACGGGAAATAGGTTTCTTTCAAAATAAGAGCGAGCCTGATTTAAGGTCCTACCTTGACCTTGTTGCTATTGGCACAGTTGCTGACATAGTCCCTTTAATAGAGGAAAATAGGATTTTGGTAAAGAGTGGTCTAAATGTGTTGAAAGAAACCCGGAGACCTGGAATCAAGGAGTTATTAAGGGTGTCAGGCATAAAGAATAATCAAGTAATAACTACTTATGACATAGCCTTTAAACTGGCACCAAGACTTAATGCCATAGGGAGATTAGGACCAGCAACAAAAGCAGTTCACCTACTTACTACAGATGATGAAGTGGAAGCATCTGCAATTGCCACTCAGATGGATTCCCTTAACGCTCAGAGACAGGAAATACAAAATGGAATTTTTTCAGAGTGCAGAGAAAGGATCGATAAGATTAAGGACTTAGAAAGACGTCGAACAATAGTCCTCTTTAACCCACAATGGCACCGTGGAGTGGTAGGCATTGTGGCTTCAAAGATTGTAGAGGAATACTATCGCCCAACCTTGATACTTAATGTTGAAAGAGGTTTGCTGAAAGGATCAGGTAGAAGCATAGATGGTTTTAATCTATATAAAGCCCTATCTGATCTTAGTGATCTATTAAAGCAATTTGGTGGTCATGATCATGCAGCAGGAGTTACCCTTGAATCTAAAGATATTGAAGAGTTTTGTGATAGGTTTGAGGAGCTTGCCAGCAAGAGAATAGATACAAAGGACATGACTCCAAAAATAGAGGTCGATACCAAATTAGGGCTGGAATATATCACCCCGCAGATATTAAAAGAGATTGAGATTTTACCGCCCTTTGGCTATAAGAATCCCGAACCCATCTTCTGGGCTGGCCCCTTAAAGGTTGTATCATCCAAAGTGGTTGGAAAGGATCATCTGAAACTAAAGATAAAAGAAAATGGGATCACCTTTGATTGCATAGCATTTGGTAAAGGCGCATTCCATTCTCTGGAGGGAAAATCAGTGGATATTCTCTTTCAGATAGAGACCAATACATGGCAGGGAATAGAGTCGATTCAACTGGTGATAGTTGATTTACGTATTAATTAAAAAGTTAAAAATGCCTAAAGTGAACTAAAGTGCCTAAAGTGAGCTAAAATTATGGATAGGATTATCTGGAATTGATACTTTAGAAATTGAGGGATTAAACACAACAAACACAACAAACCCAATAAACACAATAAACACAATTTTCTTCTACGTGCCAGGAAATAACTTGGCTGCCTCTTCAATATCTTCTGGAGAGAATATAAAAAGGGATTTTCCCTCGCCAGGGATAGCAGAGCCATAAATATAATTGATATTTATTCCTTCTTTGCCAAATTTTTCTGCCATTTTGGCAAGGGTACCAGGTTTATTATCAATAACGAGGGCAATAACCGGCATTACATCAAAGATGTAATCACCCTTGGCCAGGAGATCAACAGCCAAATCAGTATTATCCACCAGGAGCCTGATTAGGGCAAACTCTGCTGAATCTTTCTTCATTGATCCATAACTAGCAGCAGGGGCAATCCTTTTAAGTGATTTTCCTCTGGCCCTGAAAAGTTCCTGCACATATTGAGATGCATCCTGAATGGTAAGGGCATCAATATTAATTCCCGCCTGAAACAAGGTTTTGGAAAGTTTTCCCAGCTCCCCAGGAACATTCTTTAAAAAAAGTGATATCTCTGTTCTTACCATATTCCAGCCCTAATTTATTTCTTTCCTGTGTAACCTTTCAAATATTTAAAGAATTCTGAGTCAGTCGAAAGGATAAGGGTGCTGTCTTTATCCAGGGTCTTTTTATAAATCTCAAGTGTATTAATAAAGGAGTAAAAATCAGGATCTTGTCCATAGGCCTGGGCATAAACTTTTGTGGCCACGGCATCTGCCTTACCCTTTATCTCCTGGGCCTTTCTATATGCCCCGGATGTTATCCTTTTCATCTCCTTTTCTCTATCACCCTCTATCTTCCTGGCCTCCCCTCTCCCTTCAGATCGAAACTTTTCAGCTATCTGCTTCCTCTCTGCAATCATCCTTTGATAGACCGATCTTCTCACCTCTTCTACATAATTTAATCTCTTTATCTTAACATCTACCAGTTCTATACCGAATTTGGCCAGCTTTGGCTGTGCCTGGTCCATAATGCCCTTGGTAATTTCAGCCCTCCCTGTTTTGACCTCCCCTAAGGGGCTTATTTCCTTTATATCATCTATTCCCGCTTCACGGATATCCAGTTCTCTATTAGTCATTCTCACGGTTTCTATTAAGGGGTAAGAGGTAATAAAGTTCCTTACCGCAGGATCTATAATATCATCCAGCCTGCCAAGTGCGCCATACACATTGTTGACTGTCTCAAAAAACTTTAGGGGATCAACGATCTTCCACCTTGCAAAGGTGTCTACCCATATAAATGTCTTATCCAGGGTTGGAATCTGACCAGGATCTCCGTCCCATTCAAGAAGGTTTTTTGGAAAATAGGTTGTAGTATCAATCATAGGAAGCTTAAAGTACAAACCAGGAGTTATTTTTGGTTTTCCGATAGCCTCGCCAAACCGGGTAACAACTACCTGTTCAGTTTCATCCACAACATAGACTGCCCCCAAGAGAAAAAAGATAATGATAATGATCACACCATAGATTATTCCTTTAAATTTCATTTCTCAGCCCCCTTCGCCATCCCTAAATTGAGTAAAGGGAGGACATTTTTTTGATCTGCATCAATGATATACTTGCTTCCCAACCTCGGAAAGAGATCCTTCATGGTCTCAAGATATATACGTCTCCGGGTTACATCCTTTGCCTTTGAATACTCAGCATAGAGAGAAAGAAACCTTGCTGCATCGCCTTTGGCCCTGTTGATCCTGTCAAGGGCATACCCTTCAGCAGACTTGATGGTCTTTTCGGCATTTCCCTTAGCCGCTGGAACTGCCTTATTATATTCCTCCCTGGCCTGGTAAACCATCCTCTCCTTTTCTTGAGTTGCCTGATTGACCTCATTAAAGGATGGCTGGACTGGCTCAGGGACATTTGTCTTTTTCATCTCA
>JAUWZC010000228.1 GCA_030615565.1 Desulfobacteraceae bacterium
TCGTGTTTTGTCATGAATACCTCCTTTGTGCTGAGTGGTATTCATGAGTATAAGTATGATTTATTATAAATTTTTAAAGAGCACTGTCCACGATGTCGTGAGCCTTATTTTTGTCCACGATGTTCTGGACCTTGTCAATTACCTTTTAGCAACAATTTACAGTTCTCAAAACTACTACCGGCTATATCGGTATCGCCTTTCTCCAGGACAATAATACAATCCTTGAATCTACAATGATTGAAGTATTTGCCATCAAGCTCTATTCTTTTTCCGGAAAAGTTAGAATTTTTATAGTGAACCTTGTATCCTTTCATCTCATTAGTGCTTTTTGTATAGTTTCCTCCAGGGTTCATTCCTGGATTCAAGGTAGTCAGTCAACGCCGCTCTCAGGGTATTGGATGACAAAAGCGCACAGTGAATGCTTTCCTCTGGAAGACCGCCTAACTGTTCTAAGATTACCTCCTTTGTGATCTTAAATGCCTCCCTAAAGGTCTTTCCCATGGCCAGCTCACAGGCCATAGAGCCTGCAGCAATAGTGGTGGTACATCCATCGGTAATAAATCGGGCATCTATGATCTTGCCACTCTCAACCCTCAGAAAAATCTTCACGGTATCTCCACATGGCCCTGTAACCTTTCCACACCCCTGAGGGCCCTCCATCTCTCCCATATATTTGGGGTTAAGCCACCTCTCGATGACCTTTTCTGAATATACCTTCCGGGCATCTTCTATAATAGATGCCTGTAATTCATCCATTGCCTTATCAAAATCTTCTGACATTTATCGATTCCACTCCTTTATTGATCTCTCCTGCAAATACCTCCAGTTGAGCAGGGAGGTGTATCGCAGCGTTCTTCTCTTTCACAACATGTAGTACCAGGAGCTCGAGTGCTACCTGAAAAGGTAAATGAGGAAACCGATAAGATCTTCTCCAAATCATTACTCCCGCAATGTTTGCAGGTAAAAGCCTCATCGTCAGAGCCTACTCCAACTAATATCTCTGATACCTTACTGCATTGATTGCACCTATATTCGTAGATGGGCATTGTTCAGCCTCCTTTCTTGGTGAAAAAGCTTTTTCCTCTATAAATCAACCATAAAGTAGGTCAACTCTTGATGAGTTAACAAATCATTGGTTCTATTTATAAACTCGAGCTCAGCCCCTCCCATATTTCCTTGACCACCTGAGCTGCATTAGAGCTACCATCATACTCGATGATGGTCTGCTTCTGGACCATTGCCTCAGTGAATAGAGGATCAAACGGGATCCTGCCCATGACGGGCAATCCCTTATCCCGGGCGTAGTCTTCGATGGTTTCTGTCATTTTTGGATTAAGATCAAACTTATTAATACACACATAGGCAGGAATCTGAAAGTGGTTGGCTAACTCAACCACCCTGTCCATATCATGGTGGCCAGAGAGGGTCGGTTCAGCCACAATCAGCACCCCAGTAGCTCCGGCTATTGATGCAATAACAGGACAGGCCAATCCTGGTGGCCCATCAGTGAGGATAAGGTTGAGACCTCTTTTCTCTGACAGCTCTTTTGCCTTTTTACGGGTTAGAGTTACAAGCTTTCCAGAATTACCCTCGGCAATACCAAGTCTTGCATGTACCATTGGACCACACCGAGTCTCTGATATAAATAATTCACCACAGGTCTTAATAGGGAAATCTATTGCATCTTCCGGGCAGAAATAGACGCATACCCCACATCCTTCACAGTCAATTGGATCTACTATGAACTCTGGGCTGATGGCATTAAAGCGACATAGTTCCCTGCACAGGCCACATTCAGTACACTTATCGTGGTCTATTATCGCCTTATGCCCCTCCTGAAAATCTTGCCTTTCTTTTATCTCCGGCTCTAAAATAAGGTAGAGATCAGCTGCGTCCAGATCGGCATCACAAAGGACCTTATCTTTAGCCAGAGAGGCAAAGGCCCCAAGCAAACTGGTCTTTCCGGTTCCACCCTTGCCGCTTATAACAATAAGTTCTTTCAAATTAGCTTTTTCTTGCATAATCCACTACATCCTCATAAAGGTGAATAAATCTCTCTTTCCAATCAGGTAACTCCTCTATCAGGAGTTTACCCTGAGAATAGGTCTCTGCGATCTGGCGGCTGAACGATATCTCCATGAGGATAGGGATATTCTCCTCTTTGGCATATTCTTTCACCTTATCATCACCAAGATCCGAGCGATTTATTATAATACCATGGGGGATGTTGAGAATCTTCACCATGCCAACGGCAAGCTTGAGATCGTTGAGACCAAATGGGGTGGGCTCGGTTACTAGGATAACAAAATCGGTGTTTTTTACCGAACTGATCACCGGGCATGAGGTGCCCGGAGGAGCATCAATTATATTTATTTTGTCTGGCTGAACAGCGTCCTTGACCCTTTCAATCACAGGAACAGCCATTACCTGGCCTACAAAGATACGTCCATAGGCAAATTCAAGACTATTTCTCGAGCCACTTTCAAAGACCCCAATTTCTCTATCTACTTCAGTAATTGCATCCTCAGAACAGACCTCCATACATCCACCACAACTGTGACACAACTCGGGAAAGGTTAAGACAGTTTTGCCTACAACAACAATGGCCTGGAACTGGCAGATCTCCTGACATAGTCCACACAGGTTACATTTGTTCATATCCACATGGGGAACCTTTAGGCTTACTTTTTCGGTGTGGGTAATCTCTGGTTGGATAAAGATATGGTCATTTGGTTCTTCAACATCGCAATCCAGGAGTTTGACTTCAGTGCTAAGGGCCACAGCCAGGTTGGTGGCTATTGTTGTTTTTCCTGTTCCACCCTTTCCGCTTGCTATGCTTATAATCATTTTTAAGTGCCTAAAGTGAGCTAAAGTGCCTAAAGTTATAAGTGCCTACTGCTTACTGCTTATTAGATAATCCTTATTTCGTAAGATCAGCCACCCTATCTACAATCTCGCTAAAACTCTTTGTATAGGGCATATCCTTTTTATCCATCCACGCTACACTACCATTATCACCCTCAAGGACAATATCTGGTTCCAAAGGGAGACTACCCAGTAATGTCAGGCCAGCCTTTTTGGCGGTTATCATTCCACCATCTGTCTTAAAGAGATCAATAGTTTTCCCGCAGTAAGGACATTTTAAGCCACTCATATTTTCAACCAAACCAAGGATCTTCATTTTGACCTGATGGCAAAAATTGATTGATTTTCGAACATCGGCCAGGGAGATCTCCTGGGGTGTGGTTACAATAATTGCCTTGGTGTCTGGAATGACCTGGGCTATAGTTAAAGGCTCATCTCCTGTGCCGGGAGGACAATCAATTACGAGATAATCCAAATTACTCCAATCAATGTCAGAGATGAACTGCTTAATAACCCCTATTTTTAAAGGGCCTCTCCAGATAGTTGCTGTATCCTTGTCTCCAAGAAGGGACTCTATAGACATAACCTCCATGTTTGGAAGATATTTAAGGGGAATGCCTTTTTTGCTTTCAGCCGATGATTGAATACTCCCTTTTAAGCCAAGAAGTCGTGGAATACTTGGACCGTGTAAATCCACATCCATCAGCCCTACCTGTAGGCCTTTCTTAGCAAGCCCAACCGAAAGATAGGCAGCAATAGTACTTTTACCAACACCGCCTTTTCCACTCAATACCAATATTTTATTTTTGAACCCTTTAAGCCTCTTTTTTATCTCTTCATCCTGGGCCTGCATCATAGCTTCTCGACTTTCAGGTCTATTCCCTTGTGTTTCTTCTGCCTGTGACATTATAATATTTTCTCCTTTTCAATGTGGTGTATAGTAAGGAATCAATCGTAGAATCGTTTCGCTCGTTTCCTA
>JAUWZC010000321.1 GCA_030615565.1 Desulfobacteraceae bacterium
TAAAATCCAATCTGTTTAACGGTATCTTTAACTCTATTCTTACCATCGCGACCCTGTACATGTTATGGAAGATTATACCACCCCTCTTTCAATGGGCATTCATTGACAGCGTATGGCACACGACTGGAAAGGCATGCCGGGAAATCGATGGCGCCTGCTGGTCTATCATACCGACAAACCTGCGGTTTATCATTTTTGGTTTCTTTCCTTACGAATCCCAGTGGAGGCCTCTCCTTGCCATGTTTATTCTATTCGGTCTCCTTTTTTACAGCAGGGACCGAAAACATTGGACAAAATATTTGGGCTACGGATGGATTGTCGGTCTTTTTGCCATGGGCCTGCTTATGAGAGGGGGGCTCTTTGGTTTGACATCAGTGGAAAGTCCCAAGTGGGGCGGGCTACCCCTGACGCTCCTGCTCTCTGTCTTTGGGCTTACAGCGGCTTATCCGCTTGGGGTTATTCTTGCCTTGGGGCGTCAATCGAAAATGCCTGGCGTAAAATGGCTTTCTGTCATTTATATTGAATTGATCCGCGGCGTGCCTTTGATCAGCCTACTGTTTATGTCCTCGATCATTTTTCCCCTCTTTTTGCCAGAAGGGATCACCATCAATAAAATCCTCAGGGCACAGGTGGCCATTATCTTGTTTACCGCTTCTTATATTGCAGAGGTGGTTCGTGGGGGTTTGCAGGGGATATCCCTTGGGCAGTATGAGGCAGCGGAATCGATGGGATTAAATTACTATCAGACTATGCGACTGGTTATCTTACCTCAGGCCCTGAAGATCGTGATTCCACCTACTGTGAGCATTCTAATTTCAGCCTTTAAGGACACATCCCTTGTAGTGATAATCGCGCTCTACGACCTGCTCAAGACGACCCAGTCTGTGCTCTCCAACCCTGAATGGATGGGATTCAGCCGCGAGGCATATATCTTTATTGCCATCCTTTATTTTTTAGGCTGTTTTTCCATGTCCAGTTACAGCCGAAAGCTGGAAAAAGAGTTGTCAACAGAAGATTGATACCGGATACTTATTCTTGATAATGGCTGTCAAATGTTTTATGTTGCTTAATGAAATGTTATTACATTCCGCCCAAGTGAAATATGCTTTGCGTTTCACAGGGCACGTATTACGAAATCCGAAATCGAACTATGATAGGCTTTCATGAACGATGAATTAACAAAAAAAGTTGAAAACCAGTCTTCTAATGAAGCTATGATAGAAATCATCGATATGCACAAGTGGTTTGGCGACTTCCATGTGCTTCAGGGCATAGACCTTACAGTGCAAAAAAAGGAACGTATCGTTATTTGCGGCCCTTCAGGTTCCGGTAAATCAACCTTGATACGCTGCATCAATCGCCTGGAGGAACATCAAAGGGGTAGGATCATCGTCGATGGTATTGAGCTTACTAATAACATAAAGAATATCGAGAAAATCCGTGCAGAAGTAGGTATGGTATTTCAGCACTTTAACCTTTTTCCTCACCTGACTATCGTTGAAAACCTGACCTTAGGGCCCATATGGGTAAGAAAGGTCTCTAAGTCCGAGGCAGAAGAAATAGCCATGTTTAATCTGGAAAAGGTGCACATAGCCGAACAGGCCAAGAAATATCCGGGGCAGCTTTCAGGCGGTCAGCAGCAGCGTGTTGCCATTGCCCGCAGTCTCTGTATGAATCCGAAGATTATGCTCTTTGATGAGCCCACCTCTGCCCTGGACCCCGAAATGATCAAGGAAGTACTGGATGCCATGATCGAATTAGCTCAAGAAGGCATGACCATGATAGTCATCAGTCACGAAATGGGCTTTGCCAAGAGCGTAGCCCACCAGGTTCTTTTCATGGATTTTGGTCAAATTGTGGAGGGAAATACTCCAGAAGAGTTTTTTGAAAACCCGCAAAACGAGCGAACCAAACTGTTTCTCAGCCAGATCTTGCATTAAACATTTTATTCATCAAATAAACCCCAGAAAGAACAATCAGAGTTAGGATCCTTTTTTCTTTTACTTTAGCCTTGATAAGTACTTGGCTACCATATCAATTGCCTGCTCAGGTGTTTCAACATAATCGACCCCATCAATACCAGGCCATGTTTTTAGCCCTACTACTTT
>JAUWZC010000249.1 GCA_030615565.1 Desulfobacteraceae bacterium
TTTCTACCGGGTGTTTTAAGATCTCATGGATCACCCCTCCTGCCCCACTACCAATAACAAGCACCTTTTTTGGTGAGGGGTGAGAAAGCAAAGGTAGATGAACAAACTCCTCCACAAAGATTATATCTGGAACCGGGGTGGTAAGGATGGAAATCCCATCAGAGAAAAAAGTGTATTGTTCACCTCTTTGGGTAACGGTGATATTTCCGTAGATAGAATTCTGATAATGGACTACCTCCTGCCCCATCCATTGCTGGCTTATGGAAAGATGATGAATCTTATCTGCCTTTGAACCAAGTATTAAATAGGCACACAAGACTAAAAATACTGCTGAGCCACCTGCCAGAGCCCTGCTGGTCAGAGATCTACGGATAGAAGATCCCAGAAGAAGGAGGCACAAGAGGCTGTTTAAAAGCGCTACACCCAGGGCTATCTGTATGGAATGGAGAAAGGGGACAAACAAATAGGTAAAGACAACCGCTCCGAAAATTGTGCCCAGGGTCTCATGAACATAGACCTTACCAATTGAAGATGCCTTACCTTCTGAAACGTGGTGGAGGGAATATAGCTTACAGCCGAAGGTAAATAATGCCCCATGGGCAATACTCAGGGGAGCAAAAATGAGAAAAGAGGAATATAGAATGGTAATTATCCCCAGGCCTTCCCCTGGTATAACCCCTATAAGCTCCTTTAAGATTCGGGTTGAATAAACCGCCAGGGGTAAACATAGGGAAAAAAGGAGCTGGAGACCAACAAATGCCTCAAGCCTTTTTTTGAGATGCTCGACCCTTTTGCCCACAAAGAGGGAGCCAAAGGCCTCCAGGATAAGCCAGTTGGCCAAAATAATCCCGATCGCCAGTTCATTGCCAGAGAAGATTACTAAAAACTCTCTTAAAAGTAGGATCTGGACAACAATACCACTGAAGCCCATTACCAGTATGGCAAAGATAAGGCGTCTTCTCATCTATTTCCATATCCCAGGGATTTTATGGCCGCAAAACTTACACTTACCCTCTGTTAGGTTATTTGTCTCAACCGCAAAATGGATACGGTGAATTAGCCTCTTCCCGCAATTGGGGCAGAAGGTGGAGTTATATTTATGGCCGGGGACATTGCCAATGGTTACATATTCTAAGCCCACCACTTTAGCAATCTTATGGGCTTCTTCCAACTTCTTTATAGGCGTTGGCGGGAGGTTGGTGAGCTTGTAGGCGGGGAAAAAACGGGAGAAATGTAGAGGTGTATATCCTCCCATATTCTCTTTAATCCAAAGGCACATCTTTTTCACATCCTGAGGATTGTCATTTAGGGTGGGGATGAGTAAATTTACGATCTCAAGCCACCTGCCTTCTTCTCTGATAATCCTCAATGTCTTCAGTACCGGCTCAAGTTGGGCAGAGGAGGTGCCCTGATAGAATTCTTTAGTAAAACCCTTTAGATCGATAGTTACTGCATCTGTATATTTGAGGAGTTCCTTTAAGGGTTCAGGATTCATTCCCCCGTTAGAGTGCCAGAGAATCCTTAAGCCCCTCTTTTTGGCGATCCTGGCAATATCATAAACATATTCATAAAAACTGGTTGGCTCATTATAGGTAAAAGATAGGGTGGGAATTCCCTTCTTTAGGGCTATTTTCACCGCATCTTCTGGCATAAGGTCATAGACATATTTCATCTCCTCAATTGATCTCTGGGATAGGTGCCAGTTATGACAGAATTTACAGCGGAAATTGCAGCCCGCAGTCCCAAAGCAAAGGATCCTTGTTCCAGGAAGCATATGAAGGGATGGTTCTTTTTCAATAGGGTCAATATGTACTGCTGAGGGTCTCCCGTAGACCAGATTATAGAGCCTGCCATTAATATTCTCTTTATTGCGGCAAAAACTTCTTCCCCCTTCTTTCAGTATACAGCCACGGAAACAGACCCCGCACCGAACAATATTATTAGCAAGCCTTTTATAAAACATTGCCTCTCGTAAAGAGAAGGAGTCCACTTTTGCCCATGCCTTTTTGGTCAATAAGTCAAATAAACCAGGATAAATTCCAAAAGACGTTAAAAACAAACATCCTCTTCTTAAAAATGCTCGGCGGGATGTCTTTTTTTTAAGAAATCTTTCTATATTTCCCTCCGGGAGTATCATTGTGTAGGTATTGCCACGTATTTTCATTATCTTACGTATTCTATGAGCATAAATGTGGGTACAACTTATGTCTTGTTAGAAATGACATAGGGCCGCGAAGTGAAATGAAGAATCCTGCAATGTTTTTAATCCTTCTCCACTTCTGGATAGATATCATCAATTGCTTTCTGCACTTCAATTGTCTTTTGAATAGATGTAACAATCTTTCAGTAATGTTTTATATCATCACTATTGGTAAGCACATCAGATATACAATCCCCGGCAATTTCCCTTTCTTATCTCCCTTATCATGTCATCCATGGTCTTAATAGGATTAAGAAATTCGGTAACTACGCTTCCAACCTGTTCAATTCTATGGCAGTCACTACCTCCAATAGAAGGTAGTTTCAGGCTATAAGCTGCACGGATTGCCTTTTGATTTTCATCCAGACTGTTAGAACCATTGTGAGTTTCAAAGGCATCAAAGCCATCAACATTAAAGATAGCATCCCCAAGGGAGTTCCATTCCCTAAGAGGATGGGCAGGTACGCATATGCCTCCTTGCAAATGGACGTTTCTGATGACCCCAAATATATCTAAATAGTTATCCTTTGACCAGGTATTCCAAGAATCGTCTTTCACACCATAAACGAGTAGATGGCCCATATTCGTTGATATCTCCAGGCCTCTTAAAATGAGAAAATCACCACCTTGATCTACATTTGCAATATGCCTGGAAAGGGTAAAAGAATAGTGTTCAGTTATGCAAATGCCATCCAGGTTGACTTCTTTTGCCCTTTTAATTAAATCTAATGGCTCCAGATAGCAATCATAGGAATATTTAGTATGGCAGTGAAGGTCTATAAGCATCCCTAATACAGTGCCTAAAGTGATCAAACCAATAAAACTAATTAACTACTCAACCGCTCGCCAAACTAGTAACCAGCAACACGTAACTCGCAACTCGCACCAGACAATCCTCAATCCAAAATCCAAAATCCCTGAATCCCTAAATCCCTAAATACTTATCTATTGATAAATTCTAACATCCCTTTAATACTGTTTTTAATAAAGTATGCTTCCCTCTTTCTTATATCGGATTCCAGTTGATAAAAAGAGCTCAAATGGGAATCCTTAGCAAGGATTTCGGCACAGATTTCCTCTTCATCCAGCTTGAGACCCTTATTATGTCTCTCTTC
>JAUWZC010000315.1 GCA_030615565.1 Desulfobacteraceae bacterium
TCTTCCTTTTAGAGCAAAAAAAATCTATATAGTGGGTATTTTTGTTAAGAATGTAATTGTATCCTCTAATGCTCTCCATTGTTAAGACAAAAAGTGATAAGAAGCCTCTTAATAGAGTTGACCTGAATGAGGGGAAAACATTTACCTATAAGAATAGCAGTTGTATCTGGATGTCAAGAAAAATCGCTTTTCAGAGTGGTTCCAGAATCTATTATTTTGGCGTAAAAGAGGGTAAGGAAAACGTACCATATATTGTGCTTTAGGCCAGCACCCGAAAAGTCCATTTTACGTGCCATATCATATACCTGCTAACCGATCAAGTTTATTGCAGATTTGTTTTGGTAATCGAAAGTTTTTTGGCCTTTCTTTTTTCAACATAGTAGCAGTTAGCATAAGTTTTGGGCCATTTTTTCCCACCACTATATGCTGTACTCTTATCTCTTTATTGCCTCAGCCCGGAAATCTTATGTTAGTAAACAACCTTGGCCTCTTCTGAAATGTAAGATTTTCCATGGGCTTTCTGTGAAGCAAAACCGACTCCTCTGACACCCCGTCTTTTGTGCCAGTTCACAAGGATTCATACGTCTCCACATCCTGTTTTATAGGGATCTTGGACTCACAAGGAACCCCCGTCTGACAGAGACCGCAGCCGTAACCATCAAAGCCATAATGGGATTTCACATACTCCACTGTGGTCTGTCTTATGTACTTTAGACACTTCACCTTGTCATGCCCTGTTTCAGTAATTGCGCCTGTAGGGCAGCGTTGGATACACTTTCTGCAGATCCCGTGTGTGAAAAAGAGGCAGTAAGCTAGATGATCTTGATATGGCCTGTTTGTGGGGGAGATTTTGATGTGCGCAACAACTGATCCACAACGCATGGCCTTGCCCTTTGGAGTAATCAGACCATCACAGAGACCAAAGGTTCCTAGCCCTGAGGCATAGGCTGCATGGCGTTCGGACCAGTTGGAGGCAAACCCGTACCGCTCAGATTTTTCCCGCTTCCAGAGAGGAGAAAGCATGGGGGCCACGGCCTTGAATCCCGACCCTTGTAAAGTTGCCACCACATACTGGCGAAGTTTTATGTTGACCTCTTCACCATATATGCGCGCTCTGGCCCACCTCTCGGAGGGATAGACGGTCTGCTCCCGGTTATCGGACTTTGTTGACTCGACTTGGGGTAAAATCCAGCTTATGACTGTTAGTTGATCTAGCTCGACCTTTAACTCAGGAAACGTTTTGTTGAATATCTCCGATGGTGTCCAGTAAAAGGTCCCTATCTTTTCCTTGTATTCTTGATAGAGAGGGTCATCACCTCTTGAAAATCCCACTAATGGATCTGCCCATGCCTTTTCATTTTCTCTATTTTGGAGCGTGTTCTCCGGGGATTTATTAACGAAATCTTTAATGGTGGTTTCCAGCCACTCTGCTGGGTTCTTGACGCCTTTAATAGCCTCCATTCCAATATCTCCTTTTTTCGATCAGAAACAGCCTATTCATGAATTAAATTAATAAAGGTTTGCTTTTGGGTGAGGATAGTATAGGAGTAAGGGTCTTGTGTGTCAAGAATAGTAGATAATTCATTAAACCGGTTAGTGTTCAAAGCTTAAGATGTTGTGGTACCTGGCATCACCCTCAGATTGAAGGATGCTGCCATACTCAAAACCCACGATCAGCAAGATTTTATTGAAGACTTGATTTGGTAGTCATAACTTTCTTGGACTTCAAATTTATCGCCTGTTTTATAACATTCATTTGAATTATCGTCTGGTAAAACAAAAGAGCTTGCCAAATCTTTGCATAGAGCTAAATTAAATTACTGTAATGTATTGATATTGGAATCAAAAGTGCCTAACCCCTTAGATTGTTATGTAATCGTAACGGAAGCCTGGCTAGATGTATTGTTTAGCAAAATAGGGTTGGATCTACTATACAATTATTTCCAAGTCACAAGAGGCCGGTTACGGATGGGAATGCGTTGGTATTTAAATTTGGGATAACCTACCATCATCGCTCCAAAAGCGAGGTTATCAGAGGGCAGACCCAGAGCCTCGAACAAAGGCGGATAGGCATTTACTGCTTTGTAAAAATAGCCGCCCCAACAGGCTCCCAGGCCTAAACTTGTCGCGTATAAATCGAGTAGACTCAAGGCTAAAGTGCAATCCTCAGC
>JAUWZC010000137.1 GCA_030615565.1 Desulfobacteraceae bacterium
CGGTTCTTTTGTAAGTCCATAACGTGAAAAATCGATAAAGCAACCGCTACCAAGATCCTCCATTACAGGAAGACTATATTTCTTACCTAAAGCAACAAGCTCCTCTAATCCAACTTCCTCGGTAAATCCTACTATTTGAAAATTGCTCGTGTGAACCTTAAGTAAAAGAGCGGTATCTGCTACAATGGCGGACTCATAATCACTGATAGTTGTCTTGTTGGTAGTTCCCACCTCAAACATCCTCGCCCCACTTTTTCTCATGACCTCAGGTATCCGAAAGGAGCCACCAATCTCCACCAATTGACCTCTGGAAATTATAACCTCCCTATCTTTGGCGATAGTATCCAAGGCAATTAGAACTGCAGCTGCATTATTATTAACAACCATAGCTCCTTCTGCCCCGGATAGCTCCATAAGGATATCTTCCACATGGACATATCTATTACCTCTCTTACCAGTCCTTAGATCATATTCTAAATTGCTATAACAACCTGCTAAGGAATTGAATCTGGAAATAACCCTTTTTGCCAACAATGATCGTCCCAAATTGGTATGCACAATAACTCCGGTGGCATTAATGACATGTCTTAGGCTTGGCTGAGATAGGATTGATATGCTTTCTACTATCTGATCGACTACATTGTTTAACTCCAAATCCGGCAATTCATCGCCTATCTGAGCTCTTTCTATATTTCCCCTAAGCTCATCCAAAACCTGGTGAATGGCCCTCAAAACCAGAGCCCTAGAAGTAGTCAATAGAAGGCCTTTAATAGTAGATGACTCCAGTAGATAATCTACAGATGGTATCTGCCTGAAAATCAAATTTTTTTTACCTTTCCTCACTAAGGACTCCATTCCTATATCCCTCATCACAAATAAAAATATACAGTTGCCAACCAATAAATAATATGATAACCAATACCCTAATGTGGTGGGTGTAGCTCAGTTGGTAGAGCACTGGGTTGTGGCCCCAGTGGTCGCGGGTTCAAGTCCCGTCACTCACCCCATTAAATTAGTGTGTGCTGTGTTCATTAAAAACCTACCCAAAAAAACGCCCTATACTATACATCCATCTAAGTAAAATCCTAGAAAGATAATCAGCGAGCAAGAAAGGGTATTTTAAGGTATCTGTGATGATGAGGAACAGGATTATAAAGATACCATATCTTGCAAACTGCTGATACCTGAGCGAAATTGGATGAGGAAGCAGATAAGCTAGCACGTGTGAACCATCCAAAGGGGGAATCGGGATAAGATTAAACATGGCTAAAATAATATTTATCTTAACGCCAAAAAGACAAATAATGCTTGCAACAGAAAGAAGAATATTATGGCCCTTAAAGACTATCATTGAGAAAGGTAATATGAAGGCAAAGGCAAAGGCTAAAAGGATATTAGACAAAGGACCAGCAAGGGAGACAAATGTGTAATCTCTTGCTGGATTTCTTAAGCTGCTTATTCTAACAGGAACCGGCTTTGCCCAACCAAAAATGATGCCTGACCCTGTCATCAGGTAAAAGAAAAGTAAAATCAATGGTAAAATAATGGTTCCTGCCAGATCTATATGTCTCATTATATTAAGAGATAACCTACCCTGTCTCTTTGCAGTATCATCCCCAAACCACAAAGCAACCAGACCATGAGCACACTCATGAATCATGACAGAGAAAAGCAGTATCGCAATAATTAAAATTAATTCAAGCATGATCTTCTATATCAAAAAAGAAGTCCTTAAAAAGACTGAATAAAGATTTTTCTCATAAATACCATAACGAAAAAATATAATTCTATCAATGTATCTTTAAAGAGATGAGATGAAAAATAGACTTAAAAGAAGTTCTATTATATTTTGGAAGAAATAGTAGATCTATTGGGAAAGGTTGTCTTTATAGAAAAAATATCTAGGCAATTCAACAAAAATTAAAAGAGATCATCCATTTCGTCCTCCCCTCCCCCAGGCATTTCGCCATGTACCTGTAAATATTGCTGAATCAACTCACTTTCTCTCTTTGAATAAAATTGATCTTCCTCATACTCAAACCAGACTGCCTTATCATTTTCCTCAAATTCCTCAAGCAGGGAATCCTTCATATTCATAACACCTTTGATAGATAAAATCTGTTTATCAGCACCCCGAAGTTGGTATACACCCTCACATTCTGGCACTATTTGAATATTTTCTTCAGTCCATTTCAACAATTTTTCAGGGGGCGAGACAATTTCTTCTATTTGTAATCTCAGGTCACATTGCAAGCAGCGGGAGGCCTCTTTTATGGCATGCTCGGTATCAAAACCAAGGGCTACTTCTTTAAAGTTTACGTATCTTTTTGCTACTGGCAATTCCGGTACCTTCTGTCTTGGTAAATCAGCAAAACCCTCTATTTTTCCTATTGATGAAGAAGGTGTTTCAGGTTGAAATAAGGTCTCCTCGATTTCTCCATCTCCGCCTAAGAGTTTATCAATAGATGAGGCTGCCTTTCTGCCAGCTACTATAGCATGAATAATTGCTCCAGGTGCTTGAGTGATATCTCCACCGGCAAATACCCCAGACAGTCCTGTTTCGATAGATTTTTCATCCACCACTATCATGCCCCTCTGAACACTAATTGGGCTATCTGAACTAATAAAATCGAGATCTGAGGCCTGACCTATTGCCAATATAACCTGGCCTGTTTCTAATCTTTTTCTTCTCTCATCAAAGGTTGGAGAAAAATTTCCTTGGCTATCAAAAACAGAAGCACAACCAATGAGCTCAATTCCTGTTACTTGCCCATTTTTGCTTAAGATTTTATTGGGGCCCCATGCAGTCAATATATTGATTCCTTCTTCTATGGCCTGATCAATCTCCCACTCATCTGCAGGCATCTCCTCTCTTTTTTCTAAGCAGGCCATTGTAACGCTATTGGCACCGCACCTTAAAGCAGTGAGGGCCACATCAATAGCAACGTTGCCTCCTCCAATTACCATTACCCTATCTTTCAAAGTAAGCTCTTTACCTTCCTTTACTTGATAGAGAAAATCAACGCCCCACAAGACATCTTTTAGATCTGAGCTCTCAAGTTCTATCTTTCTGCTGAGCTGAGCACCTACGGCTAAGAATATTGCCTTAAAGCCTTCATTCTTTAACTGATCAATGGTAAAGTCTTTTCCCAATGTTTTTCCTTCTTTTAGCTCAATGCCTAAATCAAGAATATCCTGGATCTCCTTTTCCACGACACTCAAGGGAAGCCTGTAGTCAGGTATCCCATATCTCATCATACCACCAGGTAGGGGCCTTGCCTCGAATACTGTCACCTGATGACCAATCTTTTTAAGATAAAAGGCTGCTGTTAGCCCTGCAGGGCCAGAGCCAATAATGGCCACTCTGTGTCCTGAATCACCCTTCAGCTTTATTGAGCCTTTCCACAATTCTCGGCTATTATCCGCGGCAAATCTCTTAAGTGCACAGATAGATATGGACTCATTGACCTCATTTCTCCTACAGACATCTTCACAGGGCCTGATGCAAACCCTACCTAAGATACCAGGGAATGGGACCTTTTCTCTTATCAATGCATTTGCTTCATCTGCTTTTCCGTCTGTAATAAGCCTCAAATAACCAGGTATATTGATATTAGCAGGGCAGGCCGCTATACAAGGAACAAGATCTTCCTCCTCGTGCCCGGCCCTGATATCTTTATCTATCAGCGCCCCAGTGGGGCATACCTCTACACAAGCAGTACAGAATCTGCAATTAGATTCTTGTAAACTAGGAAATAAGGAGCCAACCTGAATCTCGCCCTTTTCATCAAAGACAAAACCCAGTGCTCCCACATCTCTGAGATCATTGCAGGCCCTTACACATCTTAAACACCCAATACAAAGATTATAATTCCTTTCAAAAAGTGGCCCATCTTTAATAATAGGTAAACTGGTGGGAATCCATCTCGGGGTCGCGGGATCTATGCCAACATAGTTGGCTACATTCTGGAGCTCACAATGACCGAAGAGGGGACAGCATCTCTCCTCTACAGGAACATCTAAGGAACACTGAAGCCTGTCACAACCTTCCTGCTGAGGACAGGCAAGACAGGCATGTGGATGTCGGGACATGATTGAGACAAGATTCTTTTTCCGCTCCTCCTTTATTCTATCATTATTTGTAAACACCACCATACCATCTGTTACCTCTGTACTACATGACCTTACAAGGCCTGGGCTACCCTGAACCTCAACCAGGCAAAGGCCACATCCTTCCATTGTATCATCTGGTCTTGAATTGACAATTTTTCTATCTCCCTGAAAAATAAAATCCGTGGGCTTCATACCTTCCGAGCTTTTTAGATCAGGATGGTAACAGAGTGAAGGAATATATATCTCCGTCTTCTGTGCAGCTTCCAGGATATTGGTTCCCTCTTCAACCTGAATCTGTTTATCATCAATGATTATTGTTATCATCATTTAAGTGCCTAAAATGAGCTAACATTTAAAGTGCCCACCCGCCTCGCAAGCGATAGCATTACGGGCAGGCCTAAAGTTAAAAAGTACCTTTTTGATGGAGCCGTTGATTGGTTGAATAGTTGAGTAGTCCAGTAGGTAACCTCTCAACTACTTAACTAATTTTTAGCTACCACGAATGAGAGATGACATCCTGCGGGCATGCCTCAATACAGGGGAGAGGAGGTCTATTGGTTGGAGGTTTACACGGACCACATTCATATTTTATTTTCTTTCTCTTATCAACAACGACAATGATAAGGGGCTCTTCCCTGAAAGGATCGTTTGGATCCTCATCAACAACCTCAAATACACCAGCCGGACAGGCCTCGACACACTTACCACACCCATCACACTTATCTGTATCTATTGCTATGAAATAATCACCTGAACCATCCTTATAGCCATAGTTGGCTATCATATCGGTTACCTCCATTAAATTAAGTGCCTAAAGTGCATATTGTTTTTGATTTTTGATTTGCGATTTTAAATCGGCAATCGGCAATCTAAAATCGAAAATCTATTTCTTTCTTCCTTTCTGAACCAGGGCATAGCCAAAAAGAGCTGCACCTACTGCACCTGCAATCTGGGTATCCCAATCGGTCTTCATGGCCTCAAGATCAATGATCTTCATCATCCTATCTATTACCCCTTTGTTCTTGGCCATACCGCCAGTAATCGCAAATCCTTTTTCTATACCTATCCTCTCAATAAGGGAAAAAATTCTTTCTGCCATAGCAGAGCAATAGGCTGCCAGAACCTCATTGACTTCCCATCCCTTTCTGAGCAACCCTGTTGCCTCTGTCTTTGCATACACAACACAGGTGCTACTGACCGGTTCTGGCTCTTCCTTTATCTGAAAAGAACGTTCACCAACATCAACAATGGGAACAGACAGAAGATCTGAAAAGACCTCCATACCTCTTCCTGTACCGGCTGCGCATTTATCATTCATCAAGAAATTGACAACCTTTCCTTTTTCGTCGCAGCGGATGGCCTTGCAATCCTGGCCACCAACATCGAGAACAGTCCTTACATCTGGCCCATATATGAAATGCGCCCCTCTGGCATGGCAGGCTATCTCTGTAATGGATCTATCTGCCATTGGGACATTGACCCTACCATAGCCTGTGCCTATACAGTAATCTATACGGGACTCTGGCATATTTGTACCCTCAAGGGCATAATTCAAGGCATTCCTGGCGCTATCAGGGCTATCAGATCCTGTGCGCATATTCGAATATGCATAGATTTTGCCATCAGTCATTACTGTTGCCTGGGAGCTGACAGAGCCAACATCAATGCCAGCGGTAACAATCTTTGCATCTTCCCATTTGATATCTGGATTCTTCCAATTGGACTCAGTCCATCTCCAGAATTCTTGCTTTTTTTCTTCTGCCATTTTTATCTCCTCCAATAGTGAACTTTGTTATTCGTTATTAGTTATTCGATTAACGATTAACAAATAGCTATTTACTGTTTTTTCAGGCCTCTTCCTTTGCTACCACAGCCGCACCAACCGCTGCGCTAAAGGCGGGATCGTCTGGTATATACACCTTATCAATCTCCAATTGCGTCTTTAGAGAGCCCACAAACCCTGGATTCAATCCAAC
>JAUWZC010000104.1 GCA_030615565.1 Desulfobacteraceae bacterium
CCAAATATCTTTTCCTTCCGTCTCTTGGGGATAAAAACAACATGATACTTGCAATCCCATTTCGTGTGATGTAAGCTTTGGTAGTTTTTCATTTCAAACCTCCCATATTTGAATGTTGATGATTTATATGGGAGGTTTTATTTCTACTGCCTCACACGGTCAAACCTTTTTGAGTCCCCCGGCAAAGCCGGGGGTTTACCTGTTTGATTATTAATGGTGATAAAGGGATCAAATCTGCTCTTAGCAAATTTAAAAAATATCATTGAGAAAAAGACCTGGGTCAAACCCCAGGTTCTGAGTTGATATGGATTTTATTGCTCAATAAGCACGGTAAAAATTTGAAATTTAAAACCATGATTCTTTATATATTCCGACAATTGTACGCCTGACGTGGGATATTGATGATCCCGACTCTTCCAAAATGGAGCGAACCCTTCCAATTAGCCTCTTTAGATGCTGATTGGGACAATAAGCCGGCCAGCGCTGGCACTTACATCGTTCAGTGTGTCCGTGAAATACTTCGAGCATGGGGAAATGACAAGAGAGGCATACTATATATTGGACAGTCGCGGTCTCTGTTTTTGGAACAAGATTTTTTGCTTGACTTATTCTTGATTCTAGAATATAGAATGCCTATGAACTTGTTGCCTCAAGATGTCCTGATCATGATCAAGTTGGTTATCTCCTCCTCTGGAGGCTGGACATACAACGTGATAGCCTATGAATTGGGTATGAGCCCGTCCATGGTTTTCAATGGGGTGAAGCGTGCTACCCAAGCACGCATCTTCGATCCCAATCGTAAGCGGCCTCGGCGCAAGGCATTGGAAGAGTTCTTGATCCACGGGATGAAGTACGCATTCCCACCTGACATTGGGAGCATGACCAGAGGTATCCCAACCGTTTTTGCTTCTCCAGCCCTTCGAGGCCATCTTTCATATGACTCTGAGGAGATTTATGTCTGGCCTTACCCGCAGGGGCACGAAAGAGGGATTAGCTTCTCACCTCTCTATAAGTCCGTACCGGAGATTGCCATGAAAGACGAAAAGCTCTATGCAGCCTTGGGTCTAGTTGATGCTATTCGGCTAGGCAGAGTCAGGGAGAACAAGCTCGCAGAGAGGCTCCTATTCGACATGTTGAGGTACAATGCGTAGGTACAGGTTTCAGAACGTCGAAAGGATCTTAGCTGTTGTACGCCAGCTTGGGGAATTGAGTCAGGAAGTGGTCTTCGCAGGCGGCGCTGCAACAGGATTGCTTATCACGGACCCTGCCATTCCAGATGTCCGGCCCACTATCGACATCGACATCATCGTTGGATTACCCGCACCGACACTACCGTCTACAGCAACGTCTCCGTGAGAAGGGCTTTCGAGAATCCATAGAGGACAAAGTCATCTGTCGCTGGAGTTACAAGGAAATCTTGCTCGATGTTATGCCCACTGATGAACGTATTCTAGGTTTCTCCAACCGCTGGTATGCTGACGCTTTTCGTAATGCTCAGGATATTGTCATCGAAGGACTGACTCTCAAGCTCATAAAAGCTACCCACTTCCTTGGCACCAAGCTCGAGGCTTTCTACGGCAGGGAGAAAGGCGACTATATGGCCAGCCATGACATGGAGGATTTCATCGTCGTGCTGGATGGCCGCTTGGAAATCGTTGAGGATATCCGGGAATCCGATGAGGAAATCAAGAGTTACCTTGCAGATCAGTTCAAGCAACTTCTCGAAAATGATGAATTCCTGGATGCCTTACCAGGTCACTTGCCACCAGATCAGGCGAGCCAGCGACGCATACCTATAGTTGAGGACCGAATGAGGCAGATCGTCGAGATGCAATAGAAACGGGGTCAGCCCGCCGAGGATGGATAATCTCCGCATAGAGGGATCAAACCTGCTCTTGACTCATTTAAAGAATATCATTGAGAAAAAAGTTAGGGGCCAAACCTTAGGTTCTGAGTTGATATGGATTTTATTGCTCAATAAGCACGGTAAAAATTTGAAATATAAAACCATGATTCTTTATATATTCTGGAAATAATTCCGATCACTCAATAGTTGGACGACAGTGATTTCAAAAGGCGAATGTTCTTAGGGAGGAGAATTTATGCAATACTATTTTAACAAAACACTAACAATACCATTCGATGAAGCTATTACAAGGGTCATTGATGAATTAAAGAAAGAAGGGTTTGGGATTCTTACGGATATTGATGTTCAAAAGACATTGAAAAAGAAACTCGACGTCGACTTCAAAAAATACAGAATATTAGGTGCATGTAATCCGCCTTTTGCTTACAAGGCTTTGCAGGCAGAGAGTAGAATAGGCACAATGTTGCCATGCAATGTGATAGTGCAAGAGACCGAGGGAGGAGAAGTTGAGGTTTCGGCTATAGATCCTATTGCATCCATGCAAGCCGTTCAGAATCCCGCACTAGAAGACATAGCTAAACAAGTACAAGCCAAATTAAGAAATGTTATACATAACCTATAGAAAAGCTTACATAATCAAAAAAACGCCATCTAACGACTCAATGCACCTGATCCCGCTACCCGCCTTGTGGCGTTAGCGGGACAGGTGATCTCGGCCGAGATTGCCTTAGAATTTGAAAATTGGAATGAAACGAAAAGATAAAGAGATTAAAGATCAGAAGCTTATTTCGAAAATCATCAGAGAGAGCAAAGAATTGCGAGGCAAGCAATATTTTTAAAATATCACATTCGCTTAAGTTCGCAAAAACAACTAATTTAATGAGGAGGATAATATGAAAAGGATTACCATAGCGTTATCGATTTTGGCAGTTTTTACCACGACCGCATGGTCACAGATGAGAGGAGATATGAGGGGCAGATCATCCCAGCAAATATTTCCACAACAATATTCGCAGGAACAATATGATAAACTCAATGAACTGATGCGTGAAAGTCGTGGAGGGCAACTTTATGACAATTGGTGGAAAACCACGATTGATACGGAGAAACCCAAAAAAGACCACCCGCTATGGAAGGAACAAAGCACTAACAAGCGGAGTGGATATGATACCTATCGGTGCAAGGAATGTCACGGTTGGGACTATCGTGGTAAGGACGGGGCCTACGGCAAGGGATCTCACTACACTGGATTCAAAGGTGTGCATGAGGCAGCTAAGAAAATGTCCATAAAGGAACTTGAGACCGTAAATAAGGGGGGTACCAATAAAAAACACGACTTTACAGAGCATATTAGCACTAACGACATTGCTGATCTTGCTGTCTTTATGAAAAAAGGACTTATTGACACAAGCAAATTTGTAAATAATGAAGGTATGCCCATAGGGGGTAATCCAAGGACGGGGAGCTATATTTTCAGGAGAAACTGTACCCATATGTGCCACGGTACGGTAGGTATAGGAATAAATTTTGGAGACTCCGAAAAGCCTGAGTTTGTAGGCACTGTAGCTTACAAGAACCCCTGGGAATTCATCCACAAGGTTAGAAATGGTCAACCCGGCACAAGGATGCCCTCAGCAATTATCAATGATTGGAGCGAAAAAGATATTCTTGACCTTTTGAGCTTTGCACGCACTTTACCCAAGGATACATCAGAAATTGGCTGGTGGAGAAATCTCTGGGGAGGTATGGGCCACCACAGGATGATGCATGGAGATTATCGCCCCGGTAGTGGAAGAGGTTTTGGCCCAAGTATGGAATGATACGAACTGGTCAAGTCCGCTCTTGACTCGTTTAAAGATTATCATTGAGAAAGGATTTCAGGATCAAACCCCAGGTTCCGAGCTGATACATCAAGGACATGAGACATGCTTATCTTTGCCTTTTTTGTAAAGATAGCACTAATATATTGAACTTATGGGCTTTTTTAAGACTTGCTTCATATATGGGTGTAAGATATTCCACCTTTTCCGAAATCTATGATTATTATGGTCTTCAGTATCAATAATTCGAAGGAGGTGACTCATGACTGACAAGAGCATCGTTGTCTACACCCAATCCGGTTGAATGTTCTGTGGACAAGTGAAAGAGTTTCTTTTACAGAGAGGTGTTAAATTCACCGAACGCATCGTCCCGCAAGATGAGGACGCCATGAAAGCGTTAGAAAAGATGGGTGTCATGACCACGCCGGTAACCGTGATTGACGGAGAGATTATTATTGGCTTTGATCGAGCTAAGCTAGAAAAGTTGTTGCGGGACTGAGTAATTCTGCGATGGAAAAGAGACTGCTCTTGACTCATTTAAAGAATATTATTGAGAAAAAAGTGCAGGGTCGAACCTCAGATTCTAAATTGATTTGCTTTTATAGCCCTTGTCTCGTGCAGGGGCACAATATATTAAGCTTTTTAGGCAGTATAGTATTATATTAAACGTATGAAAAAGAATGAAAGCACAAATGCCTTCTTCAAAATAACATCGACTTCGTTCGGTCCTGTGGCTCTTCTTTGGGAAAGTCACAAACGCCGACCAAAGGTATGTCGAATACTGCTCTCTAAGCCGAAAATATCGGCAAAGCAACTCTTGAAAAAACTATACCCAAATGCCAAAGCCTTATCCTGTGATATCATTAATCAGCTTAGCGATAAGATTGAGGCATTCTTGCTGGGGGACGATGTTCGGTTCTCTCTTGACATAGTACGCCTGGACTTGTGTACGGAGTTTCAGCAGAACGTCTTGCTTGCGGAGTATAGGATTCCTCATGGGAGTGTCAGTACCTACCAGCGTATTGCCGCACATCTGGGCAAGCCAAACGGTGCCCGTGCGGTCGGTACAGCTTTGGCTAGCAATCCGTTTCCCATCATAATTCCATGTCACCGAGCCATTCGGTCCGACGGCATGCTCGGTGGATATCAAGGCGGACTGAAGATGAAAAAAACTCTTCTTGAACAGGAAGGAGTACAATTCGACCAAGCTGGAAAGGCCATCATCGGAAAAATGCATTATTGAAATGGTAAAGAAACGTTTGAACAAGGCGCTGCACCAGAGGCGAAAAACACTGGCGCATTTTTACGCAGGTGAGATTTTCGTTAGATGCTGAAGAAAGAAATGTAATGGAAGTAATAGCAAAAACCCCAAAACCGCCGTACTACGCTGTTTTTTTCACGTCGTTGCGTACAGAAACAGATGATGGTTACTCTCATGCCGCAAAGAGAATGGTAGAGCTTGCATCTAAACAACCTGGTTTCCTTGGTGTCGAGTCGGTGAGAGAAGAAAATGGTTTAGTAAATGGGGCATAAGTAATTAACTGTAAGATCGGCTATCAGCTCATTTAAAGAATATCATTGAGAAAAAAGTTCAGGGTCAAACCCCGGGTTCTGAGTTGATATGGATTTTATTGCTCAATAAGCACGGTAAGAATTTGAAATATACAACCATAATTCTTTAATATATTTTGGAATTTTTTAAATAATTGTTCAATACTCTGGGAACAATTCCGATCACTCATTGTTATAATTTTGAATGAGATAAAATATGGAAGAAAATCCTTATTTAAAATCAGCAATTTTAGAGGTTGTCGAAAATCAACTTCAAGCAAATGATCCACCTGAAACTCGTCAAACTTATGATCGCTTGATATCAGAGGGATATTCTGAAGTAGAAGCTAAGAAACTTATTGGGTGCGTTGTTTCTTCAGAGATATTTGATGTCCTAAAGAAACAGGAACCGTTCAATCCAGAAAGATTTGCAAAAGCACTCAATGAGCTTCCTAAGCTTCCCTGGGATTGAAATGATTTATAACTATCGAGGATTATAACCTCTTTCTTCAGCGGACTCGGTTCCCTCGCCGCTGAGAAATGCGTTATACTTATTAAAATGAAAGGAAAATAATATGATTTATGTAATTGCATCAATACACGTGAAAAAAGGAAGGCTTCAAGATTTTATTGAGGTATTTAAGTCCAATGTGCCTAACGTTAGAGAAGAGAGAGGATGTATCCAGTATTTCCCGACGGTAGATATCAACGCCGACTTGCCACCACAGATTTTGGACGAAAATGTTGTCACAATTATTGAGAAGTGGGAAAGCCTGGAAGCTCTGCGTGATCACCTTGCTGCTCCTCATATGTTGGCCTACAAGGAAAAGGTCAAGGGCATTGTAGAGGGTATCTCTATAAAGGTACTGCAAGAAGCATAAAACATCTCACTGGAGAGGGAACGTAGAAATTACCCCAATTCTGCGTTAACCTTAACACAAATAAAAAGGTGGTCAGATAAAATATTTTTCAAAACTTTACTCTCTTAGAACTTATCTTTGGAATAGGATAGTGGAGAATATTTATGAAAAAAAATAAATGGCACCTCGATGGCAAGCGTGCTCTCATAACAGGTGGAACAAAGGGTATCGGGTTAGCGGTCGTTCAAGAGATTTTAAAATTAGGAGGGGAAGTTTATATCGTAGCTCGTAATGCGGATTTGGTTGAGGGTTGTCTCACTTCTTGGCGCAAACAAGGTTTCAGTGCTTTAGGCTCCGCAGTTGATATTTCAAACGCAGATGGACGTGAAAACCTACTTGAAGATATCATGCGCCACTGGGATAGATTGGATATATTAGTAAATAATGTTGGGACCAATATAAGAAAGAAAGCTATTGAATATTCGCAAGTCGAATACGAAACAATAATAACGACGAATATGCACGTAACTTTCGATATGTGTCAGAGATCGTATTCATTGCTTCGAAAATCTAAGACAGGAGCCGTAGTCAATATTGTGTCTGTTGCAGGGCTGACCCATTTGCGTACGGGAGCACCTTACGGGATGAGTAAGGCAGCTATCTATCAGCTTACCAAGAATCTGGCGGTAGAGTGGGCTGGTGATGGTATTCGCGTAAACGCAGTAGCCCCCTGGTATACTCGAACCCCCCTTGTAGAGCGTTTGTTGGAAGATAAAGATTATTTGGCGGCTATCCTTGAACGTACACCTATAGGTAGAGTAGCTGAACCTGAAGAAGTTGCCTCAGTAGTAGCATTTCTTTGTATGTCGGCGGCATCATATGTGACCGGTCAATGTATCGCAGTTGACGGTGGTTTCATGGTCAATGGATTTTGATTTATCAATGAAAGCTGTATAACAACGCCTTGAAGTTTGACAGGTTATTTCGTGCAGCTATGGTCCACTTGATTCATGATCGAAAGTTAACGTCATGAATCATTTCATCAGCTCCTATCACCTGCCACTTAAGGCAAGAGTTGAGTCTGTAGAAAAAGTCAAAACACTGCATTAAAATCTGTACTTTTGCTGTAATTTCAAATAGATTAATCGCATTAGGAAATCATGACACCAGTTAACTATTGCAAAAGGTATTTAAATGGCAAAGTACAAATCTTACTCATATGCTCAAGGGAAATTCATCCCGATTTTCTTTGATAAGCAAATCATGCCCGGTACTTTTGAATTCACCCTGAACCACATCATTGACAACGAAGTCGACCTTTCCGTATTTAACGAACGGTTCAACAATGACGAAACGGGCGCTCCAGCTTACGATCCCAAAATTCTTTTAAAAATTATCCTATTCGCCTATTCACGCGGCATCATTTCTTCTC
>JAUWZC010000262.1 GCA_030615565.1 Desulfobacteraceae bacterium
GAAGAGGGATTAGATGCCATGAATATTGATATTAAAGGTGATAAGGAGGCAGTGAGTCGATATTGCGAGGCCAATGTTGAAAAGGTCTGGCGAAATGCAAGATTAGCCAAGGAAAATAAGGTTTGGTTGGAATTAACCACCTTAGTTATCCGTCGAGTGAATGATGATGAAGAATGTCTAAGAGGCATTGCCCGAAGGATCAAAAATGAACTGGGCGAAGATACTCCCTGGCACCTCACCCGCTATTATCCTGCCTACAAATTTGCCAAAGATGCCTATGTTCCAGCGACTTCTGCAAGTGCCTTGGAAAAGGTGAGAGAAATAGGTAGAGAAGAGGGATTAAATTATGTTTATGTGGGCAATCTCCCTGGTCATCCTTTCGAAAATACCTATTGTCCAAATTGCCAAGAGCTCCTCATCAAGCGTTATGGATTTTCGGTCTCTCGGTATAACATAAAAGATGGAAAATGCCCTAAGTGTAGAAAGGAAATCCCCATAATTGGTCATTAAGTGGGGCTTTGAGAAATTGATAAGTGCCAAAACAAATAAAAAAAAGATGAAAGCAGCACTTTAAGGCGAAGGTTATTTTTGCCGAAGATTCAGCGACGTTTCGAATGATTACTACTACGCCCCACCAGCTAAGGCTACGAAGGAGATTGTTTGAGCATTGCGCAAATAAGATTGATGAGGTTCTTAAAGCAATGCTCGGAGCCTTTCGGAATTCATTTCACGATTTTTGCTAATCGTTTTGCAAGTGGCTTTGCCAATCTCCTTGGTAAATAGGGACAGCGCCCATTTATTGATTCTTACGAGGCTTCCCACGGGGTAAAGTTTCTAATTGTTGCTCAAGCAGTTGTTCTATATCTTCAAAAAATTTCTTCGAGTATAATCTCTAAGCTGTTCTAAATATTGCCTCAAATCATTTGTCTTATCCAGGCCTCTCCGAGTTCCTCGCTTACTATAAAAGAACTATTAATCGGGTCATAATCGGGTCATAATCGGGTCATCCAATTATATATTTTAAAGAAGGGCCTGCCCCTCTGGTTTTACAAATCTTTTTCTTTACTAAATCCTGCAACTCCCTTTTTGCTGTTGCAGCACTTATCTTAAAGATATTACGATATTCTTTATTAGACACACTCCCTTTCTTTTTAATGTATTCTATGGCTTTTTTTTGCCTTTCACTTAATCCTTCAAAAGAAATCCTTCCTTCTTTTTGTACTCCAACCTCAGCCGGATGTAGAACTGTTACAGTCGTGTCAACCCATTCTCTGTATTCCGGGTATTTAGGTTTAAGAGGATGCCTATTACATTCCCTCTTAAACAGTTGCATACCTTCACCAATTTGCTCAGCATAGCCATATCCGGTGAGGATTCCGGCGATATTAGGATTTCTTTGTTTATTCCTGACCATATAGATATTTTCCGGAGTGATAGGGTCAAGGAGTAAGCCAGGGTTAAGTATTTCAATGCGGTCACTGAACCATAAGATGTCTATACCGTTCTTGACAAAAGGATGATATTCCCTGTGAGTAACAGCGTTGGCGATTGCTTCTCTAATCACAAGATAAGGATACTTAGGGATATACTCTCTTCTGCCGGTATCAGGGTTCTTATAGGGAATGAGTTCTTTATTTAAACCATCAGTGATATATTCATAAGCCTCACTTATCATTTCTGAAAGTGTGCCGCTATCGATATAGTTGTCCCCTATCTTTGCCGAAGAATCCTTCTCAGGCGCTCCGTATCGGAAAATATGGATATAGTCTAAAGAAAAAAATTGCCGTGGGATTTTGCCAAAGCATAAAATCCCGGTTACGGTAGGGACATCTTTCTTTCCTACTCTTCTTATACAACCGAATTGCCTTAAGATATTCGTATCATCGCCGGATAACCGCTTCTTCCTATTCTTAAAATACTCTTTTCTAAATTTAACTATTCTGCTGAAATCGATATCTTCTAAAGTTGCACTATCAACTATCTCCTCTTCAAATTTGAGTTTATTTCTTTTGGAGAATAGAAGTTGTATATCATAATTAGAGGGCTTAACATCCATAGTGCCTTTTCTAACCAGCACTGCTCCTTCGGTAACATAAACCTCGTCAGGGTCTTTAGTAATGGATACCACGAAAACCATACCATCCGGAGTCTCAATCTCCTCTATCTTTGAAACATCCACATTGGGCTGGCAGCACTGCTTGGCCGCCTTATGGATATTGTCCAGACCTTCTTCCCTTTGCTTAGTTGTCTTCACTCCATGAATCTTCCTTGTTTTGTCATCAACACCAACAATAAGCAGTCCATCATTGGTATTGGAGAAACTCACCATTGGCCTGGCTAAAGTAGACGGTTTACTCCTTAGTGCTTTCAAAGAAACCGTTTGACTTTCTCCGTATTTTATGAGTCTGGATAATTCAGATTTAGTCATTTCTTAGCCTTTTTCTCGCTCGTTTCAATTTCAATAGGGACAGCGCCCATTTATTGATTCTTACTTGTGCGACAATATACCCATATCCTCAAGAAGTTTCTTCGAGTGTAATCTCTAGGACACTCGAGAGGTTGCCTTAAACCATCTTTGTCTTCAGAAACACATTCCTGATAATTTTCCCTCTGAGTGACATGATGAGGAAAACCTACTGCTACTCCTATTGAAATTTGTGGCATGCCAGCAGTTTATATACATCTAGTCAATCTATCGATAATAGTGGTCGCTGTCTTTGTTCTTCTGTTTTTCATATGAGATTTGAATAAGATCCGCTATTTCAATCAGGCACTACCCTCTTAAACCCCTCGTCAGCTTTGTTTATTCCCTGAACAAATTTTTTCCACTCATCAAACTTGAAGGCGCAGCTTGCGGAGACATCCGCCGAAGCAACGTAAAGACCTATTTCGTCGGCGAGCTTTTCGATATCATTTGCTGTTCTGGCAAGTTGATAGAGAAAGCTTGTGCCCTTACTCATCACCAAACCTCCTTGAGGAAGCCTTTCTCGATTGGCCCTTTAAGAC
>JAUWZC010000311.1 GCA_030615565.1 Desulfobacteraceae bacterium
GAAAAAGATGATTTAGAAAGAACAGAGGATCATGGGGTCATGAAAGGGGCTGATCCTGCGGTAGTAAGTGATAGGGCATTTAAAAGAGGGAATGATCAACTTGGAACACTTGGCTCTGGCAACCACTTTTTAGAGATACAGATAGTTGATGAGATCTATGACAAAAAAATAGCAAATGTTTTTAATCTTTTTGAAGGTCAACTCACAGTACTTATTCATACAGGATCAAGGGGGTTTGGCCATCAGATCTGCGATGACTTCTTAAAGGAGATGGGAACTCAGGTGAGAGAGTCAGGATTTAATTTGCCGGATCGACAGTTAGCCTGTGCTCATATTAAATCTAACATGGGGAAAAGATATCTTTCTGGTATGGCCTGCGCAGCCAACTATGCTTGGGCAAACAGGCAAATAATAATGCACTGGACCAAGGAGACATTTGAAAAGGTTCTACAAATTAGCCCAATTGATCTAAAGATGGAGCTTCTCTACGATGTGTGCCACAATATTGCTAAATTAGAGACACATATAGTAGATGGCAAAAAGGTTACACTGTGTGTTCACCGAAAAGGCGCTACCCGATCCCTTCCACCTGGCCATCCAGATGTCTCCCAAAGACATAGGAAGGTAGGGCAGCCGGTCCTGATACCTGGTGACATGGGCACTTACTCCTATGTATTAGCAGGGTCTCAAAAGGCTATGGAGGAAACCTTTGGATCAACCTGCCATGGAGCTGGAAGGCTTCTAAGCAGAAGGCAGGCCATTAAGATGTCAAAAGGGAGGGCCATTTATCGAGAGCTGGAAGATAAGGGGATCTTTGTTCAATCAAGGGGACGGACTACTTTAAGAGAGGAAATTTCCGAGGCCTATAAGGATGTTTCCTCAGTGGTTGAGACTGTCCATATGGCCGGATTGGCAAAAAAAGTAGCCCGATTAAGACCACTTGGTGTTATAAAGGGCTAACTGTAATCGTTCGAGAAGTGGTTTTACATCTAACCTTTCTTGTGTGCCCAGAGATCCAAACTCAAGACAACCAGAATACCAACAAGCATCAAAAGCAGCGCAAGACCAACCTCACTGTTAAAAGAAGGAGGAAGTATATTAATTTGTAAAGCAGGAATTTCCTTTCCTTGACTGTCAATAAAAGTGGTCAAGGTCTCTTTCCACGGCCAGATTTTCCTCAAAGAGCCAAGCATTAAACCAATCAGGATTGCCATGGTCAGATCATGACATCTTTTTAAAAGCCATCCTATTACCTGAACAAAGCTTATAAGTCCAACCATGGCGCCGGCAATTAAAGTTAAGAGGGTTTCAAAATCTTTGTTGTTTAATGCTTCGAGGATGTATTGATATTTTCCCAGCAGGACAAGGATATAGGCACCTGATATTCCGGGTAGAATCATTGCACAGATGGCAATAAAACCGCTTGCAAAGATAAACCAGGGTGCATCTGGTGTAGATACAGGTATCAAACCAAACAAAAAATAGGCAGTAATTGCCCCTAATGCTATAGCAATAAAGGTAGGAATCCTCCATTTTTTTACCACCCTGCTGACTGCAAAGACAGAGGATAAAATCAAGCCAAAGAAAAAGGACCAGACAATAACCGGATAGCTGTCTAGAAGCCAACTCAGTGCCTCTGCTAAAGAGAAGGTGGCCAGTAAAATACCCAGACAGATAGGTAAAAGAAACAGCCAGAAAACAGATGTGAGTGCATCTCTGATTTTAAAGAGGGTAATAAGCCTTAAGAATTTGAGGTTAATTGAGCGGATTGCATTAATTAATTCTTCATATATGCCAAGGATGAGGGCCATAGTTCCCCCTGATACACCAGGAACAACATTTGCCGCACCCATTAAAAACCCTTTAATTGTCAGAGTAATAAAATTGACCAAAGATCGTGATTTCATGTATCGCTTTCTTTAGATTTACACAATTTGCTATTTGTTCTGATTTTATAATTCACCGCAGAGATCGCTAACCCGCCCGCCTTGTCTGAGCTCGCGATGGCGTGCAGGGGTTTATTTATTTTTTGCTTTCTGCATCTCTGCGTCCTCGGCGTCTCTGCGGTGAACTTTGGTAGACAATCAAGTAATAAAAATAGCTAAAATTCCTGCCAGAAAACAATATGGCGCAAAGTAAAATAGATTCCCTTTTCTTAACATATTCATCGTTATTTTCAAGGCTATAAGGCCTACCAGAAAAGAGACGAGAATGCCTGCTAAAAAAGGAATAAAGCCGATTTCAGTTATCTTTGTC
>JAUWZC010000319.1 GCA_030615565.1 Desulfobacteraceae bacterium
ATGGCCCTTCTCCTGGTAACCCGTTGAAAAGAAAAAGGGGTATCCTCAGGCAACTTCTCCACCTCAATCTCAGCAATCAATTCATCCCTGGCCAGGATGGTTTTATGTGGTTCGAGGAAAAAATTGGCCACTGGAACCCAACGCTCCTCATGCTGGCTTATGATCTTAAGCCGGGAATCCAGGACCATAAGGGCTGGTACTGTATCTGCTGCTGGTGATGCATTGCCAATATTGCCACCTATTGTCCCCTGATTGCGAATTTGAGGTGAACCGATTACACCAGCACCCCAGGAAACCACAGGTGCATATGTGTTTAAAATATTAGATGTAACTAATTCTGTATGTGTAACTGTAGGGCCAATGGAGATTTTATCTTTGTGGACTTCTATCTTTTTAAATCCTTTAATGTCCATGAGATCAACAATGTAGTTCACTTTGACCTCTCCACTCCCTAATTTGACCATCAAATCTGTGCCACCTGCAATCACCTTTGATCTATCCCCATACCGAGAGAGAAAATCCGCTGTATCTTTTAGGTTATTAAAGGATACGTAATCAAATGTTGGCAAAATCATGGCTTACTTTTCCTTAACTATTTGGCTGCGGATTTACGCTGATTACCGCTGATATTTTTTCTTTTATTATCTTTGTATTTAAACCTATCTGTGTTTATCTGTGTAAATCTGTGGCTCAATAGTTACATTTCTCTTTTTAAATGCTGACTCAGCCGCTTCTACAATCTGCTGATAACCTGTGCATCTACAAAGATTACCAGAAATCGTCTTCTTGATCTCCTCCTGATCGGCACCAGGATTTTCATTATATAGCTGCTTCAATGACATCAACATTCCAGGGGTGCAAAATCCACACTGGACAGCTCCTTTTTCTACAAATGCCTTTTGTAATGGGTGAAGCGAGGTTTCGGTACCGAGGGCTTCAATAGTTTGAATGGTTTTTCCGTGAATCTGAGGTGCAAGGATAAGACAGGAATTAACGGCCTTTCCATCCATAAGAACCGTACAGGAACCACATTCCCCTGCTTCACATCCCTTTTTAGTTCCAGTAAGGCCAAGATAATCCCTCAATAACTCGAGCAAAGAGATATTGGGTGGAATCTCCATGGTCATCTTTTTCCCGTTAATAACAAAGGTAATTTTTATATTTTTCATCTGAAAATAGCCTTTATTCACCCTCCCTCTCACCTCCTAAGAGCTAACTTAAGAGGCCAATTCAAATTAAAAGTATATTGAATATCGAATACCCGCCTGCCATGCATCGAAATTGGTGTTAAGGTGATAAATGTCGCCCTACCATCATTTTCCGGTATTCTACACGAACTACGCAAAGGCATTTCGGGTATTCGATATTGTCCACCTCATGAAAAATAATAGAACTATCTAATCCACTTAATAAGACTATATTTATCGCGTAAGTTAGCGCATATGCCCTCTCACGCCCACTTATCGCATCATCATATTGGGAAGGAGCAGGGCAATTTTGGGGAATATCGTGATGAGAATGACTATGACAAATATTGACAACAGGAATGGGAGCGTCCCGCGAAAGATCTCCTCAACCGACACATCCTTCACCACACCAGCAACGGTGAAGATATTAAGCCCCATTGGCGGGGTGATCAGTCCTGCCTCCATCATAAGGACAGCGATGACACCAAACCAGATGGGATCAAAGCCGAGTGCCAAGATTATTGGGAAAATAACCGGCAACGTCAATACCATCATCGATATTGCATCTAAAAAGCAACCCAAAAACAGATAGATAACTACAATTATGGCATGGATCAGGTATGGGGTTACTTGAAGTCCTGCAACCCACTCCGCTACCTTCATGGGGATCATTGATAAGGCCAAGAAATAACTAAAGACATTGGCTCCAGCCACGAGGAACAGAACCATTACTGAAATTCGAATGGCTTCTTGGAGTGCCTGAACAAGATTCTGCCCGGTTAGTTTCCTTTTGATTATAGCAACAAGGAAAAGGACCGTAGCGCCTATTGCACCAGCCTCTGTGGGGGTAAAAAAGCCCAGGTATATGCCTCCCATTACCACTAAAAAGATCGCCAGCGGCTCCCATATACCAGTGAGTGCTTTAAATTTCTCTCTCCA
>JAUWZC010000308.1 GCA_030615565.1 Desulfobacteraceae bacterium
ACGTCGATGCCCTTACCTATTGTTCCGCTAAATTCCAGTGCCCCCACAAAAAAGATACCCGATTGACATATTAAACCAACCGGGGCCCTCTCTTTAGTTATAGGCATAAAAGAAGTGGTAAAATTATTGAAGTTATTAAGAACTCCAAGAGTATTTGGACCAAGGATCCTGATACCTTCTTTTTTTGCAATCTCTGTCATTTCCTGCTGTATCTCTTTCCCTCGACTATCTGCATCTGCAAAACCTTGATTTACTACAATTGCTGCTTTAATCTTTGCTGCAACACAATCTTTAAGAATATTTACTGTATTTTCCCGAGGAGTACTTATAACTGCCAAGTCTATCCTCTCCTTCACTGATCTTACATTATCGTAAACCTTCTTCCCGAGAATCTCCCTGGCCTTAGGATTAATGGGAAATATCCTACCAGAAAAGCCAAATTTGATCATATTCTCCATAACATTGAAGGACCCAGGACCACTCTTTCGACTTATCCCTATAAGGGCTACACTTTCAGGTTCCATAAAATTTTTCATTGAAAACCTCTCTTATTAAGTGAGCATTCAGTTATCAGCTCTCCGAGACGTAGGCCTCCAGCTCGTAGAGCCTAGGCCTGGAGAGCTCTACGAGCCGGAGGCCGTCAGGTTTCAGCACTTGTTGTTTGTTGGGTTCACTTTAGCCACCTAAACTTATGAAAGAATTCTTGCATCCACCACCATACACCCCTGACCCTCTCTTAGGACAATAAGGGGATTAATATCAAGCTGTTGAATCTCTGGGTGCTCATAAAGTAATCGCGAAACACTAACTAAACATCTTTTTATGGACTCCAGGTCTGCCTTTAACCCTCCACGAAATCCATTTAGTAAGGCAGACCCTCTTACCCCTTGGATCATCTCTCCTGCCTCCCTCTTGGTGATTGGTGCCACTTTGATGACAACATCTTTTATTGCCTCAACAAATATCCCGCCAAGTCCGAAGAGGATCACCGGGCCAAACTCTGGATCATGTTTACCACCAATAAATACCTCGTGGCCCATGTTGACCATCTTTTGAATCAATAAACAATCACCTTTTAGGGCCTGGAATGCCCTTTTTAGTTCATCAGGAGTCTCTATATTAAGCCTCACACCACCAACATCTGTCTTGTGCACAACATCACTGTCCGCTATCTTTAGCGTTACAGGGTAATCAATAAGCGCAACAGCCCCTACGGCTTCCTCATAATCCTTCACCAATTTGTAGTCTGCCACTGGGAGGTCATATCCTCTTAATAATTCAAAGACCTCTCCCGGGCTAAATATTTTATCAGATTGTTTTCTTGTGCTTTGACCTTTTCTGCTTGGGATCTCAAATGTATTACATGGATGAAAATCAGCTTCAAACTTATTCCTGTAGTGTTTCAAGGAGAGCGCCAAGGCCTTCAATGCATCGTCTGGTTCCGTAAAGATAGGAAAGTCTGCTGTTTTCCTCATCATGATCCATTCACTAGAATCTGGCATAAGGCATAGGCAAACTGGCTTTTGGTAAAAAGAAGACAATTCCATTGAAGAACGGACAAGATTTTTAGTGGTCATCTCATCAATCCCGGGAAGATAGGAATGCGAAAAAAGAACCCCATCTATACCCTCTTCCTGTAAAGCCCGCTCCAGAACCTCTTTATAGAACTCAAGATCAAAAACATCCCCCAGGTCAAGGGGGTTCGTCATCCTTATAACATCTGCCCTAACTTTTTTTCTAACATGATTAAAAAAATCTTCGGAAAATGGAATCATTTTGAAACCATACCTATGGGCTGCATCTGCTGCCATAACCGCACTTCCACCGGAACGGGATATAATTGCCAGATTTGGTCCTTTCATAAATGGGAGATTAAATATCTTAAAGGCATTCATCATCTCTTGTAGTGTATCAACCCTGTGTATACCAGCCTGATTCAAGGCAGAGGAAACTACCTCATCGTCACCAGCCAGGGCAGCGGTATGAAACCTGGCAATCTGATTGCTCACCTTGCTGGTGTTCGATTTCAAAACCACCACCGGTTTTTGGGTCGATCCCGCCAGATCCATCAAACGGCGCCCATTAGAGACACTCTCTAGATACAGCCCGATCGTCTTTGTCCCCGGATCGGAGATCAGAAACTCAAGATAATCGTTTTCGTCTAAATCCAATTTGTTGCCCATGCTAATTAATTTATTAAACCCTAGGTTTTCACAGGAAGCGAGTCGTAAACTGTAATTCACAATGCCCCCACTCTGGGCTACAAAGGATATAGGGCCAGTTTTTAT
>JAUWZC010000258.1 GCA_030615565.1 Desulfobacteraceae bacterium
GTCTGGGTTTATGAATGTATTTTATAAATTAGGACGCAGATTGTCGCAGATATTCGCAGATATTTTTTAATATATTTAAAATCTTGATAATCTGCGTCCATCTGCGTCCAAAAAAGAAATACCAAGCCATGCATTTCCTGAATGAATAAACAATGGAAGAATTATTGAAGCTACTTCTTCTCTTTGGAGTCGGTTCCTTGGCCGGTTTTATCAATGTTATGGCTGGTGGTGGATCCACAATTACCTTGCCCACCCTAATATTTTTAGGGCTCGATAGTTCTCTTGCCAATGGAACCAATCGTGTCGCAATCCTTATTCAAAATATTTCTGGAATACTATCCTTCAGGCAGGAAAAATATCACAAATTTAAGATGAGTTTAAAATTGTCTTCCTTTACCCTACCAGGAGCCATAGTAGGTTCTATCATAGCAACTAACATCAGTGATAAGCTTTTCCAGAAAATCTTGGCCTACGTCTTGATTGGGATTATCATTTCCCTGCTGCTGCCGAGACCAAATCAAAAGAAAATCGAAGATAACAAACATTATCAGAAGAACTGGTTCATCTATCCGGCAATGATTGCGGTCGGATTTTATGGAGGATTTATCCAAGCTGGCGTTGGATTCCTGCTCATGGCATCGCTTTACCATCTGATGAGACTCGACCTTGTCCAGGTAAATATGCACAAAATATTTATCGTATTTATCTATACTATTCCGGCCCTGCTTATCTTTTTTCTTACACATAACGTGGACTTAAAGTTTGGTTTTACCTTGGCAGCCGGAAATGCACTTGGAGCATGGTGGTCTGCAAAGTTTTCTGTGAAAAAAGGGGAAAGGTTTATTCGAATAATATTAATGGTTGCAATACTTATGATGTCATTGAAGCTTTTGGATATTATTTAGTGCATCTTTTCCTTTAGAAATAAATTGATTTAGAGATGTTTAAAATGGTAGCTTGTGCCCAACCAGAGGGCTGAAAGGGGTTAGAGATGAAGGTATCTACTGTGGAGCAGATGAGAAATCTTGATAAAGGGGCTATAGAAGAATTTAAAACCCCTGATACTATTCTTATGGAGAACGCAGGTGAGGCTGTATATTTTGTAATCCATAATGAATTTGGCATAGATGGAAAACGATTCATTATCTTTTGTGGCATTGGCAACAACGGTGGTGATGGATTCGTTGTTGCGAGAAAGCTTCTATCAAATGGTGGGCTGGTCACGGTATTTCTTCTGGGAGACAGTGAAAAATTAACCGGGTGTGCAAAAGACAATTTTGATACAATTTCCACTCTTCCCATCCGAATTGAGAGGCTTACCTCTATGGAACAAATAACCTCCTCTCTCCTTTATAGCGATGCGGTTGTGGATGCCATATTTGGAACTGGCCTTACAAGGGAGGTAGGCGGGATATTTACAAAGGTAATTGAATTGATAAACAAGAGTCAGACAACAGTATTCAGCGTTGATATCCCCTCTGGAGTAAATGGTGATACCGGCCAGATCATGGGGTGTGCTGTCAAGGCAGATTATACTATAACATTTGGCCTTCCTAAACTGGGAAACCTGCTTTTCCCTGGTTTTGATCTCTGTGGCAAGCTTTATGTTACCCATATCTCCTTTCCTCCTTCCCTGTATAATACTGACAACATAAAGATAGAAACAAATGATCCCTTACCAATTCCAGAAAGGGGAGAGGATACCCATAAGGGTAGCTATGGAAAGGTTCTCTTTATTGCAGGTTCCTCAAATTACCTTGGGGCCCCCTATTTTTCTGCCCTCTCCTTTCTTAAAGCCGGGGGCGGGCTTTCATATCTGGCCTCCCCTGAGTCAATAACCAATTTTTTGGCCAATAAAGGAAGTGAGATCGTTTTTGCACCACAGAAGGAAACAGGTAAAGGAAGCCTATCCCTCAAGGCAAAGGATCAGCTTTTAGAATTCTCGGACAGGGTTGATATGGTTGTTATGGGCCCGGGATTATCGTTACATGAGGAAACTCAGGAATTAGTAAGAGAGCTTGTAGTGGTTATCAAAAAACCTCTTATAATAGATGGTGATGGTATTACAGCCATTTCCAAGGATATAGATATCATAAAAAAGAGAAAAGAGGTGACAATCCTGACTCCCCATTTTGGTGAGATGTCAAGGATTACAAAAACGGATATAGGAGAGATCCAAAAAAACAAGGTCGCTATATTATTCAAAACATGCAAGGAATTGAATGCTACCATAATCTTAAAGGGAGCCCATACGTTAATCGGTTATCCTGATGAACGTATCTTTATTAATATGAGTGGAAATCCCGGTATGGCCACTGCTGGCAGTGGAGATGTCCTAGTCGGCACCATTGCAGCCATGTTTGGCCTAGGGTTCTCAGGTGAGGAGAGCACCCGCATGGGTGTATTTATGCATGGCCTGGCTGGAGACCTTGCAATGAAAGATATAGGGGAAGAAGGAATAATAGCCGGAGACATCATGAACTATCTCCCTGAAGCAGTACAATATTGCCGGGAACATTATGAAGATATCATTAAAAACATCTATGAAAGTATCTATACTATATAACACCTCCCTTATATTCCCAGGGATCAAAATCCTTAGCCCATATATCCAGAGAAGACGGGAGGGAATTCTTAAAAATTGCTTCTGAGATAAAGATAAAAACCCAGACAGAGATCTTTCCTTTTGAGAAATCAGATGATGTCCTCCCCATTGTTAAACATGGAAAGATAAACGGTAATGCAGTAATTAAAATCGTTTGACCTTAAAAAGAACCCGCAAGATAAAATATCTTCTTTTTGTTTTTCCTCAATAGTGTAAAACCTACCTCTATATAAAAAAGTCCGGACAAAGAGGTGAAATTAATCTTTTGGAGTGATTTTAAGCCTTCAAAGGGCAGAATCAAGTCCAACCGCCATATTGCCTTTTCCATTGACACATAATTACCTTTTTCCTATACTACTCTCACACAGAAATGAATCCTTAAAAACATTATATGTAGCAAGGAAAGCATGTTATGGCCAAGCTTTACGTCATAGAAG
>JAUWZC010000264.1 GCA_030615565.1 Desulfobacteraceae bacterium
GCCGTCTTCAGCAGCATTTTCATAAAGGAGGAAAGACATCAGGATGTTTAACAGGCCTCCTTGCCTCTATAGTCGGTTTGTTGTGATTCACCTTGAATACGGCATACTATGTTTTTATTCAAAAGGTCATATCGATGCCACCGAACAGAGTGAGAGGGGGCGTGAGAGGGGACGTAGTTTCTGAATGAACTTGTGAAGGTAGGGTCAGCCCTTGACTTGAGACGAATAACCTTTTACCGAGAAGAGTACACGGAGTCAGGCCCTCCAGAAACACGGCGGGCAAGCCCTCCAAAATCACGGCTGGCAGGCATAATGAAATAAGTATTCTTGGCTTCCCATTTCAGTGAAGTGAATTTGCGGTTCAAATCTTTATTCATAGCACTGAATAGCCTATTATTTGCTAAAAACATTCATACTCTGATGAATGAAAAAAGGGGATATTTAGAGATCTAAAAGATGAAAATATCAATTACCGCCTCAATGCTTTATGATTTCGTCCAATGCCCACATCGCGTCACCATGGACCTTTTCGAAGATTCCTCCAAAAGGGACCCGATAAACCCATTCATGCAGTTGTTATGGGAAAAAGGGAACGCTTTTGAACAAGAGGTTATAGAAGGATTACAGGTGCCGTTCGTCAATCTCAGACCTTTTTCAGCTCAAGAAAGGGAGCAACTGACAAAGGAGGCAATGTCACGTGGAGATACTCTCATATATGGTGGTCGGATAAGCGCGCACGATCTCCTTGGTGACCCCGATCTCCTCAGGCGGAAGGAAGGTGGCTATGTTGCAGGAGACATCAAGAGCGGTGCCGGTGTTGAAGGCGCGAGCGAAGACACAGACGGTAAGCCTAAAAAGCATTATGCAGTGCAACTTTCCCTTTATACCGACATACTTGAAAGAATGGGGATTTCAGGTGGTCGCACTCCCTTCATTTGGGACGTGCATGGTGAGGAAGTTATTTACGATCTTGAGGTCCCACAAGGAGTACGCAATCCCCAGACTTTATGGGAACTCTATCAATCTTCCCTTGCAGTTTCTAAAAATATCGTTAAGGGAAGTGAGAAAACTCTTCCTGCGTATGCTGGGATTTGCAAGCTCTGCCATTGGCATACATCCTGCACTTCTCGGTTGAAGAAATTGAACGATTTGACATTAATTCCTGAATTAGGGCGGGCCAAGCGTGATGTTATGTCGCCTCGTATCTCTGGTATTAAGAATTTAGCTGAAGCTGATCTTGAAAAATTTTCGAATGGTAAAAAAACAGTCTTTTCTGGTATTGGTCACGGCTCCTTGGAGAAGTTTCAAGCGCGTGCCAGGATACAGTGCCAACCAAGCGCGGAGCCATATTTAAAAGAGCCTATACATTTGCCTCATTCAGAGCTCGAACTTTTTTTTGACATTGAGACTGATCCTATGAGGGATATTTGCTATTTACATGGATTTGTCGAGCGTAGTGAGGGTAAAAATAGCACTGAACGCTATGTGTCCTTTCTTGCTGAACAGCCAACACCTGAAGAAGAAGTGCGGGCTTTTTCTCGGGCATGGGAATATGTGCAAGCCAATAGACCATGCGTGATTTATTATTATTCTCCTTATGAAAGGACCTTTTGGAGAAAGTTGCAAAAGCTCTATCCAACCATTGCCACAGAAGAAGAGATAGAAGAACTATTTACCCCAGAAGTATCGGTGGATCTTTATCAAAATATTGTTCGATCGAAGACAGAATGGCCAACTTACGATTTTTCAATTAAAACTATAGCATCATATCTGGGATTCAAATGGCGCGATCCTAATCCCTCAGGAGCTGCATCCATTGAATGGTATCATCGGTGGGTTGAAACTGGTGACCCGAAAATACGACAACGTATACTTGATTATAATGAGGATGATTGTAGAGCCATGCGATTTCTGCTGGATGCCATTCAAGGATTTGCAGTGGCGTGAGTCCCATTCAGTGGAGAGGGACGTGAAGAGTGAATAGGGATAGCTCTCCATAAAGACGGCGGGCAAGCATAAGCAAATAAGTGTTGGGAACTGGTAAAGTCTGTGTTTGACTCTTGCTAGGTCAGTAAACGTTCCGGGAATTACCAAATGAAGGGTTTTACCCCGACCGTATAAAGCCACGGCTTTAATTTCGACCTTTTGTGGGATTACGGTCGGGATGTCGTGCCACTAAGTCCTGCCGTTCGCGAAGCGAATAGGCGAAACTAAGTGGTTCCACAGGCTTGCCCGTGGGGCTCCATCGACGTCACGGATAATGATTGGTTTGCATTCCTCTTCACAGCAGCTACTTTTACTTAAAACACCCCGCCAGAAGAACGGCGGGTAAACCCTCCAAAAACACGGCGGACAAGCCCGCCACCCCGCCACAAAAATGGCGGATAAGTCCGCCAGAAGGACGGCGGGCAAGCCTTGAGCAAAAATCGGTAAATTTTATCTGAGGTCAGGGTTTGAATATTGGAATTTTCTTCCTGTCTAAGATAATCATGCCCACATTACAGAAAAACCTCACATCCTTGCCCATTATTCATGAATTATTGAAATACTAATCAAGATATCACCATCGTGTGCTTACCGCTTACAAAATCTCGGGATACCCCTCTTCATCAGGCAAGGAAAAAAGCAGTTGATGTTTTGACTACCATAGAGACTGTCGAAAAACTCTAAAACCATAGTTTTGGGGCCTGTAAGTGCTTGATTTTATTATATGTGAATCTCAATAAAAATCAATAATTGGACTTTTTCGACAGTCTCATAAGTATACTTAAATTTGTCCAGATTTCAGTATATGGCACGCTATACTGGAATCCTTGGCTACCTAACCCTACTCCAATATATGGAATTTGGCGCCATAAATCTTTCATGAGTTTCAGCATCCTTTTGGGGCTCTGTTTCCCTTCCCTCCCTCAATAAAAAGTATCTTTTTATCCAGTTTAGCCTTTTCCAGTTTAATTATCCAAAGAT
>JAUWZC010000279.1 GCA_030615565.1 Desulfobacteraceae bacterium
CGCATCATGATTTTCTGCTCCACTATGATTTTCTGCTGGTTGATACGCCTGCAGGCATTTCAAAATCTGTGATTTCCTTTTGCTTGGCATCCTCAGAGATTATTGTTGTCATTACCCCAGAACACACTTCTTTAACCGAAGCCTACAACCTGTTAAAAAACCTTTCTTTAAACGGATTCAAAGGCAACATATGGGTCGTGGTCAACCAATGCACAACCTCACGCATCGCCAAACTGGTCTACAAAAGATTCAAATCTATTGTTGCAAAGAATCTCAGGGTAGATGTTCTACCACTTGGTCTGATCTATCAGGATGAGAAAATGATTCAGGCTGTTAAACAACAGAAGATATTACTTTCACTCTATCCTAAAGCAACCTCCTCTAAATGCCTTCAGAAAATAGCTGAACGCTTAGTGGCAAAGGGCACGGAGCATTTGCAAGGTTTTGATGTTGTAAAGTTTTGGAGGGGGTGCATAGAACTCATTAGCAGCCCTCTGAAGATAAAGAACCATGTCAGCGCAAGATTAGAGCTTCCTAAGAGAAAACAAAGACCTCAGGCGATTGCAGAGCAATCTCTACAGAAAGATGTGTCAGTCAGTCCTCTTGATTCTCTTTCATTATCTGAGACAGCTTCAAAAGAAACCGATGTGAAAGACTCAATCACTGCCCAGCAAAACGATAATGAAATACCTGACAAGCGCCCGTCCGAGCCTGGTAGATCAGGAGGGTGGTACAGGCATAAAGATGCACCAAAGCACTGGTACCGCGCTCCCCTGATTGAGCCTGGTGGCTCAGAAGAGTCAATAGCTCTTGAGGCAACTTCCCTACCAATGATAGAAAAACTGATTAAGAACATCTCATCTATTTCCGAAGAACTACAACTTATCCGTAAGGCCTTAGAAGGGAATGGAAAGATTATGCTACGTGTGGGAATCTCTGGAGAACCTGATAGTAAAAAACCGGAGAAAAAAAACAATCCTTCCTGATCATATAGGGATCTCCTTTTTGGGCCCAGATCTAAATAAATTATTTCACCTGCAAGGAATTATCATATGTCTTCTGGTAATGGCTCCTATAATAAAGTAGATGATCCCTTATATAATAGCAGGATTATAAGCATCTTCGTAGAATACATTGAGCAATATTATCCTGATGTAGATATTGATTCTATTCTAAGCTATGCAGGAATTACCAACTATGAACTGGAAGACCAGGGCCACTGGTTCAGCCAGCGCCAGGTAGACCTTTTTTATGAAATTATTTCTCAAAAGACAGGAGACCCGAATATCTCCAGAGATGCAGGACGCTATGCAGCATCAACGGAGGGATTGGGCCCTATAAAACAATACACCTTGGGATTCATTAGTCCGACATTTGTTTACCTTTCAATGAAGAAGGTCTATACAGTCATGAGTCGCGGGGCTACTATCAAGACAAAAAAATTGGGCCCAAACAAGGTTGAAATTGTTTCCACCCCTAAACCAGGAGTCAATGAAAAGCTCTACCAGTGTGAAAATCGGGTAGGGCAATTTGAAGCTGTGGCAAAATTGTTCACTGAAAGGTTTGCCACGATTGAACATCCTTCATGTTTCCACAAAGGTGATGATTGCTGCCGTTATATCATTACTTGGGAGAAGACCCCTTCCCTTATCTGGAAAAGGATACGTAATTATCTCATTTTCTCCACTCCCTTGGTCTGTGGGGCGTTATATTTTCTGATCCCTCTCATTTTTTGGGTAGCTATGATTTTTTTATTAACCTTGCTTATTATGGGAATCTCTTTTTATTCAGAGTATCTTCAAAAAGAAGAGCTTACCAAAACCATTGAAACTCAGGGTGATGCAGCCAAAGGCCATATAGAAGAGATCAATATCCGTTACAACAATGCATTGCTTGTTCAGGAGATCGGCCAGGCAACTTCAACGTTTTTGGATATCCAGAAACTGCTTAAATCTGTCATGGATACTATGGAAGAACGGTTGGATTTTGATAGGGGTGGAATTTGGCTTGCCAACAAGGAAAAAACCCGCCTCATTTACAATGTTGGCTATGGATACAATCCGGAAATCGAGGATCTTTTAAGAGATTCGGATTTTCATCTGGATCGTCCTCGATCTAAGGGGCCAGCAATCCAGGCTTTTAAAGAGCAAAGACCGTATTTAGTAAATGATATCGCCGAAATAGAAAAAGACCTTTCTAAGAAGAGCCTGGACTTTGTCAAAAGGATTGGTGCTCAATCCTTTATCTGTGCACCTGTTATTTATGAAGGAGAGTCTTTGGGGGTATTGTTTGTAGATAACCTCACCTCCAAGAGGTCACTTACTCAGAGCGACATAAGTCTTTTGGCGGGGGTTGGCTCACAAATGGCTGTCAGTATTATTAATGCCATGTCTTTTCAGAAACTTCAGGAGAGTGAGGAGAGATATCGTACAGTTCTGGAGGCAAATCCTGACCCTGTTGTTGTCTATAATATGGATGGCAAGGTAACCTATCTTAACCCTGCTTTTACAGCTGTTTTCGGCTGGTCCTTAGAGGAGAGGGTGGGTATGAAAATGGATAGGTTTGTGCCTGGGGAAAACTGGCCAGAGACCAAGATGATGGCCCAGAAGACTGAGTCTGGAGAAAGTTTCTCTGGCATTGAAACCCGCCGATACACCAAGAAAGGAAACATTATCCCTGTTAGTATAAGCGGATCAACGTATCCAGATAGAAATGGCAATCCTATGGGCAGTATCGTTGCTTTAAGAGACATTGGAGAACATCAAAAGCTCCAAGCCCAGCT
>JAUWZC010000230.1 GCA_030615565.1 Desulfobacteraceae bacterium
AAGACAAAGATCATGATGAATGTGGGTATCCCTGAGAGGGCATTCATGGATGGCCAGATACCTAATGATGGGGTTGGGCTTGCCAGAGAAGAATTCATTATAAATTCCCATATAGGAATCCATCCCCTTGCCCTAATACATTATGATGAGCTAAAGGAGAAAGGAAAACAGGACCCTGAAATTAAGGAGATCGTTAAAAGAATAGATGAGATGACTGCTGGTTATCCTGGAGATAAAAAGGAATTCTTTATCAGCAAACTATCTCAGGGCATTGGCAGGATTGCAGCAGGCTTTTATCCAAATGATGTTATCGTAAGGCTATCTGATTTTAAAACCAATGAGTATGCCAATCTCATTGGAGGGCATCTCTATGAACCAGTAGAGAGCAACCCAATGATAGGCTGGAGAGGGGCCTCCAGGTATTATGATGAAAAGTTTAAAGAGGCATTTGGTCTTGAGTGCAAGGCAATCCTAAAGGCACGAGGTGAGATGGGACTGACCAATATAAAGGTAATGGTCCCCTTTTGCAGGACACCTGAGGAAGGTAAGAAGGTCATTGATACCATGGCTGAATTTGGCCTTATTCAGGGAGAAAATGACCTGGAGCTCTATGTGATGTGTGAGATTCCCAGCAATGTCATTGTAGCTGATAGATTCGCTGATATCTTTGATGGATTCTCCATTGGCTCAAATGACCTCACCCAGTTAACCCTGGGCCTGGACAGAGACAGTGACCTTGTCTCTCACATCTTTGATGAAAGAAACGATGCAATAAAGATAATGGTAAAACAGGTTATTGATGTTGCAAAAAGGAGGGGAATAAAGATAGGGATCTGTGGTCAGGCACCCAGTGATTTCCCAGAATTTGCAACCTTTCTTGTAGAGTGTGGCATCGACTCAATAAGCCTTATACCTGACACAGTTGTTAAAACACGGCTTGCCATTGCTAAAAAAGAGGAGGAGATGGGGGTAAAGGCCTCATAAGCATGGGAGAGATCGGCCTTTATCTGAGGGTGTTAAAGATTATCTAGGCTCTGGGATTGAGGTTCCAGATCTAGATTCTTTATTCCTTCTTGTCAAGAAGGTGCACCAGGCACATCTTGAAGAGGGAGCCAAAAGGGTTTCTATTGATCTAAAGGTAGATGATAGAAGAGATAAAGATGCAACATTAGACAGTAAATATAATTCTGTAAATTAAAAAAGGAGAGAAAGATATGGAAAAGAAAACAAATAGCGCTAAAAACCCCCTTAAGATCCAGGATATGACCTTCAGAGATGGACATCAGTCTAATTTGGCCACGAGGATGAGGACCGAGGATATGATTCCCATTGCTGAAAAAATGGACGAAATTGGTTTCTGGTCCATGGAGGTATGGGGAGGGGCTACATTTGATACCATGCACCGGTTTTTGGGGGAAGACCCATGGGAAAGACCAAAGACATTGAAGAAATACCTAAAGAGAACACCTTTTTCTATGCTGTTGAGGGGTCAGAACCTTGTTGGATATAGAAATTATGCGGATGATGTGGCCAGGGCATTTGTGGATAAGGCCTGTGAAATAGGCATTGATATATTCATGGTCTTTGATGCCCTAAATGATTTCAGGAATTTTCAGACTGTTGTGGAAAGGATAAAGGCTAACGGAAAACACTTTTCAGGTAACATCTGTTATTCCCTCACTGAGAGAACCTTAGGAGGAGATGTGTTTAATTTAGAATATTTCATATCCAAATGCAAACAGCTCCAAGAGATGGGTGCTGATAGCATCCGTATCAAGGATATGGCCGGGCTTGTTGCTCCCTATGATATCTATGAGCTTGTCACTGAGCTTAAAAAAGAGATCACGGTCCCTATTCATCTCCATACCCACTACACAAGCGGAATGGCCTCAATGACCTATCTGAAGGCCATCGAGGCAGGAATTGATATTGTTGACACCTGCCTTGCCCCTTTTGCCATGAGAACTGCTATGCCAGCTATAGAGCCCCTGGTAGTTACCCTTCAAGGCAGCCCATGGGATACTGGTTTAGACCTGAATAAACTGCTTGATTTAGATACCTACCTTGAAACCATTGCACCAAAATACCGAGATTACCTTGCTACCAACAGGATGGCAGTTATAGACACCGGGGTTCTGGCCCACCAGATACCTGGTGGTATGATCTCTAATCTTATAAGCCAGCTTAAAGAGGCCAATGCCCTTGATAGACTCCCTGAGGTCCATGCAGAGATACCTATTACCAGAAAAGAATTAGGAACCCCTCCTCTGGTCACCCCTACATCCCAGATCGTTGGTGTTCAGGCAGTATTAAATGTATTGCTTGGAAAATATAAGATGATCACTACCCAGGTTAAAGACCTGGTATATGGTCTATATGGAAAGACACCTACACCAGTTGATCCAGAGGTTCAGAAAAAGGTGCTTAAAGGTTACAAAAGAGGCGAGACACCTATTACTGGGAGGGCTGCAGATTTTATTGAACCAGAGCTTGATAAGGATAGAGAAAAGATAGGGGATCTGGCCAAAACCGAGGAAGACCTCCTTACTTATGCCCTTTATCCCACCACAGGTGAGCAATTTTTGAAGTGGAAATATAGATTAGAAGAGAAGCCTGAAAGTGTCAAGCCAAAGACACTGGAGGATGTAAAAAAGGAGGATGAGTTAATAGAGAAGGCAAAGGCTGAGGCTAAGGGTTAAAAAAGATACTTCAGTTAATTATTATGTGCATAGGGCAATTATGATCGATTGATCTATTGGAGGACCTAGTGCATCCTGTTTGGATAGGTTTGATTGGTTTTCTGGTAGGAATTATAGGAGGTTTTACCGGTCTTGGTGGAGGTATTATTATAGTTCCTACTTTGTTGCTTTTGGGTTTCTCGTCTCAGAAGGCAGTAGGAACTTCATTTTTATGTGTATTAATTCTTTCTATTTCAGCCTTAGTTGCGCATTTCAGGCTTGAGAATATTGATTACAAAATGGGTTTGTTTTTAGCCATAGGTGCAATTGTTGGCGCACAGATAGGGGCTAGGATAACGGAGTTGGTACCTACTGAGATATTTAAGAAGCTATTTGCAATAATGCTTGTCCTTATTGCAATAAGGATTTTTTTTCAAAGATAGGATTCTGGGGAACTAATTATAAAGGAAAATTGTGGTTGGTCTCTTCCATGATTTTTAAGGGTTAAACCTGAATTTTGGGATATGTGGACGATAGGAAATAAAAAGTAAAAAAATTTGACAATTTAATAATCAAGGAGTTATAGATAGCAGCGGTTTGCGGGAGAAATTTTTTTCTATCTGGAAGGAGTTAATATGCTGGAAATAAGGTGGCATGGAAGAGGTGGGCAGGGAGCAGTAACATCGGGAGAGATGCTGACGCTCGCTGCCATTGAGGAAGATAAGTATGGGCAGGGCTTTCCGATGTTTGGTCCGGAAAGGAGAGGCTCTCCGGTTGCTGCATTCACACGCGTTGACGAGAAACAGATAAAAATAAGACATTATGTTTATAAACCGGATGCGGTTGTTGTCCTTGATGCAGGTCTTGTAGATGTAGTTGATGTTACCGAAGGGCTGAAACCAGAAGGAGTCATAGTTATTAATACATCGATGAGTGCCGAAAAAATGAAGAAAAAACTCGGGTTTTCGGGTAAGGTTGCAACTGTGGATGCTACAAGGATAGCCTGGGATGAGTTGGGTGTCCCGATTGTGAATACAACGATGCTCGGTGCTCTTCTTAAGATAGTGCCAATAGTAAAGATAGCCTCATTGAAGAC
>JAUWZC010000031.1 GCA_030615565.1 Desulfobacteraceae bacterium
ACCCATGCCTGATATTGTTTCTCATAAGGCACCTTCTTATTCTGGACATACTCGGCAGGATAAAACAGAACGGGAACTCTATCCATATGATAGATACCGGTCAATTGTGCAATAGCTATGGACAGTATATTCCAAGGCAGGCCTTCAGGATTGGTCACTAGGATCTTGATACCGTTTAAAAGTTCAGAGAGATTGAATCCAAGGTCTGATTGATTAACAACTAGAACTGCATTCAACTCCCCATTATAGTTTAAGGAATAGGCCCTCCATTTCCGTAAAAACCCGAGCCTCTTATAGATTTCTTCCAGAGGTTCTTTGACAGGCTCCTTTTTTTCTAGATCTAAGGCATCCAGAAGCAGACCACCAGAATAATGATTATAAAACCGATTCAACTCCCACAAGTCGCGTGCTGAGGATTCTTGGAGCGACCATTTATCAGGAAGTTTAGTACTGAGGGACAGACTGGTATAGGGAAGATAGTAAAAGAGATCCATAGAGCAACCCCGGGGGTTTTTCAGGTCTCTGGCAAAGCCACCAAAAACTCGATCAGGGAACTTATTCTCTGGACGGAAATAACTCACCATATATTCTGTTTTTGCAGAAGGAAGACGATGCATATCATTGAGATAATGCATGATTTGCTTTAATACCATGAGGCCAGGGCGCTTATCTTTCATGGCAATGGCAGCATGGTGATGAATCATCCAGGCCCTCTCATAGGCCTTCACCATGGAGATATGGCCATAGATCCGCCCGTTCTTTTGATACGTGAAATGACGCGCAATCTCTGGGTTCTCCTGGTAGAGCTTTCGATAGGTTTCTTTGAAATCCTTCCGATAAGATTGAATCAGACGATACTTCTTGGGGTAAATAAAGCCGGCCTCAAAAAAGAATTCCCACAGGGCATCCATATCTACCTCACTTGAAATATAGGCATGGGGGTCCAGGGCATTGGTAAGGATGTGAGTCAGGCGACTGTAAGTATTAATATCCATCTCTAAAATGGCAAGTCCACATCGGATGCCTTTTTCTTTTTCTTCTGAGCGATAGATCACTTGTGCAGCGCACTTGATCCGCAAGGCGCCAGCAAAATCAATTATCAGCTCGGGAATGATCATGCCTAGCATCAGAATTCCCTCATCAACCTTCTCATATACGGAAAACCCTGAGGTGGATATATCTGATACCCCCAGCTGGACACTCTTTTTTAAGAAAGGATGATTGAAAATGATAGTTGGTGATGGGACCAAGTGTTGGCGAGGGTTACGGGTCTGCCTTTTCTTGAACCTTTTGATCTTTTCATCCGTAGGGATCAATACAATTTCCTTATCCTGGAGACCACCTTGTTGACGGATGCAGCGGCAAAGGCCAGAAAAGAAAATTTGTTTATCGTCCCGTAAATGAATGACAACCAATGCTTCTGGATTGAGCCAATGAAAGGAACTTGATGACTCGGGTTTCACTCTAACACGGAAACCGATCGGACTAAAGTCCAGTAATTCTCCCCTGGCTAGAAAACCGCTCTGAATCAACTCTACAACGACGTCATGGCAGGCATACCTTCTCACCTGCCTTTGGCCAACTGCATAGCTTGCGTCTGGCAGTTGAATGGTAAGATTGTTTCCGCTTATCTTTTGTAATACGGCTGGCACTAGTATCATTGACCGACCATCATCAATGACAAGATGCAGAAATTGATAGTTCTTCAAATCGAGGCTTAAAAGGTTCTCATCCAACAAGCGGCACGTGAGTTTGCTGCCATGACAGGGATCAAGATATGCCCGGACAAGAACACTCTCTTCGTATTTAGGATGATTTAAGTGGATAAGGATATGTCTGTCCATAAAATGGATGTGGTTGAGCGTATTGATCAGATCTTCTTGATCAACCGGGTTAGCGCTTTCGAGAGCGTGGATCAAATCCTGATGCTGGAATAGCCAAGGTGGAAGCCAGCGCTCCTCTCCAGGGACACGCTTGATGGGTGCTATCTTTTTAGGAAGTATTTTTAGTGAATTATTCCTATCCATGTAAGCCCTACCCGGTTCAATTTAACCTATTAAATCGCTCTTGTCTGTCAACCTCTCTGGCACAAAATATTAGCAGAATTAAAGATGAAGAATATAATATAACTCTAATAGGGTTCGGATAGATAATGTTAATTATATTACATTAATTATCAATATAAAGATTTCTTATAAACATAAATAATATTATTTGTCAATGATTTTAATTATTTATTTTAATTATTTATTTAATTATTATATTTCAAATATGCTGATGATAATATTTTTATGCCCTACTAAGGTTTAATTATACAGAATTTCGCTCTTTACTTCTGGTTCTATCTCTGACCCTGTAGTAACAGTGTATTGTTTATGATTTGAAGTGTGTCAAAAGGGTCCCTTGCTTCTATTTTGTCTTTGCAAAGACTATTGTATGGAGAGAAATTTATATATCAAAAATCATGCTGAACTATCCCGTCTGCTATACCTTTCAAATGGCAGGTGTCATTCATCAGAGATAGGGTGAACCTTTTATTTGAATATTCAATCAAATTAATGCACCCTGTATCTTGTTTAATCTCCCAGAAATGTGAGTTGCTGAGGGCTAAAATAGAACATATAAGAACCTTGTTTATAACCCTGTGAGGAATGATAAGTATTGATTTGCCAGGATTTTCTTTTACAATATTTTTAAAGGCACGAATAGATCTATCTCTTACCTCATTAAGAGTTTCTCCATTAGGGAATCTGACCAAGTCAGGCCTTTTTTCCCATTTTTTATATTGATCACTGTATCGTTTTTTTACTTCATTAAATGTTAAACCCTCCCAATCACCGTAGCTGATGTCAACCAATCCTTGAATAGGCACTATTTCAAGGTGAAAAAGTTTTGCAATTGGTTTAGCAGTTTCAATGGAACGCGTTAGTGGACTTGTGTAAATAACTTCAATATTTTTATCTTTCAAGGCTTCAGATATAGCTTCTGCTTCCCTGTGTCCAATTTCATTTAATGGAATGTCTATTCTACCCCTAAATGTTAGTTTTTTGTTCCACTCTGTCTGTCCGTGCCTCACTAAATATACCTTTGTCATAACGCCCCAAAAATTAGTATGCAGTATTGAGTAGGCAGTAGGCACAAGCCTATGGATCTCTTCATTGCTTACTGCCTACTGCTTACTATCAAAATTTACCATGGCACTGTTATTCATAAAATTCAAGGCCTTATTTAACTTGACAAAATATGCTGCTCCTTTTACGCTTTTTGTTGAAATAATTATCTGAAGAATTCGGAAAAACCTTTAACTTTTACCCTGTCAGAAAAAGAGCCTCGCCATTCATTTGTGTAGGAAAGAACCAGAGTGTTTGAGCGGGTTTAAAGCCTCATTTATCCGCCTGAGGCGGACTAACAGGGTTTGCTAACAGGAGGATCTAACATGAATAAGATATCCACAGCCCTTATAAGCGTCACAGATAAGAGTGGTATAGTTGAGTTTGCAAGATCTTTAGAGAGATTAGGGGTGGAAATTCTTTCAACCGGGGGTACAGCTAAGACAATGAGGGATGAAGGGATAAAAGTTTTGGATATATCTGAGTATACTGGCTTTCCCGAAATGATGGACGGCCGGGTTAAAACACTTCACCCAAAGGTTCATGGTGGATTGTTGGGAAGGAGGGATAACCAACAAGATATTCAGATGATGGATATACATGGTATAAAGAACATAGATCTGGTACTTGTTAATCTGTATCAATTTGAACTAACAGTTGCAAAAGAGGGATGTACACTGGAAGAGGCTGTTGAGAACATTGATATAGGTGGGCCTAGCATGCTCAGATCAGCCGCCAAGAATTTTAGGTATGTGACTGTTATAGTTGATCCATCAGATTATTCTAAGGTGTTAAAGGAAATTACAGGATCTGGGAGAACAACCTTAAAGACACGATTTGAACTGGCAAAAAAAGTTTTTAATCTTACCTGGCAATACGATAGGGCAATAAGTGATTATTTGGAAGGGGTAAAGATAGTTAGATAGTATGGAAAATAATTCAAAATATATCAAGCCTGAGGCTAGCCGGTTCAGGTTGGTAAAGTTTTTTGCCTATACAAGTTTTGTGATCCTCATTATCGCTAGCTTCACCCTATCAATGGTTATTTCCCAGCGAGCCACAAAGGTTTTGATGAATACCTATGAGAATCATGCTCTACTTATAGCAAATAATTTAAACCATCAAGTATTTCACTATTTTACTATCCCTGTTAGATTCAGATACGGGGCAATCAGTCTGAGAGAAAAGGAACAATCTGATCTGATGGATAAGATAGTCAGGACCACCATTCACTCCTTTAACATAGAACAGGTTAATATATATGATACACAGAAAGGGATTATTGCCTATAGTACCAATAGGGATTTGACCGGATTAACTGGCAGAGGAGGTATGGGATATATAGCTGCCCTTGAGGGAAAGCATAGCTCACGTTTAGTATCCCGTGAACCTGCTATTTCTGGGTCTTGGTTCATGGGTTTTGCAAAGGAAAAAAAGCTTAAGACTTTTATACCCTTTAAGGCAGAACCCCCTTATTACTATATAGGGATATTAGGAGTATTTGAATTGACCCAAGATCTCACAAAAGAATATGAATCTATAGTAAAATTCAGGTATCTTATCTTTGGTGTATCTCTTGCTATTATGTTTCTTATATTTCTGGCCCTCCTGCTTGTAGTAAGGAAGGCTGAACATATACTTAGAAAGAGGGCACAGGAACAGAAGCTATTAGAAGATCAACTGAATCAAGCGGAACGTTTAGCTGTGCTTGGTGAAATGGTTGCTGGTGTTTCTCATGAGATAAAAAACCCTTTAGGCATAATCAGGAGTACTGCCGAATTTTTAGCGGAGAAATCAGAATCAGATGAGATACAGAAAAAACTATCTTCTATTATTATTGAGGAGTCAGGGCGCCTAAATGATGTTGTAACTGACTTCCTTGACTTTGCCAGGCCCCAAGAGCCAAATCTCCAAGATTGTCACCTTGAAGAAATTATAGGCAGAAACCTCTCTTTTCTGCAATCTGAATTAGATAAAAAGAAGGTCAGTGTAAATGATGGCAATCTAAATAATAGACCGTTTACTATTAAGGCAGACCCGAGCCTTCTTTATAGGGCATTTTTAAATATTTTTATAAACGCTATTCAGTCAATAGAGGATGGCGGTAATATCAGGATTAAAATTGAAGAGGAGAAAGGAAATTACAGGGTAGAGATTCAGGATACAGGAACAGGGATCAGAAAAGAAAATCTCAAAAAGATATTTAATCCCTTTTTTACCACAAAGGAGAAGGGAAGTGGTCTTGGGCTGGCTATTGTGAAAAAGATTATAGAAGGGCATAAAGGAACAGTATGGATAGAGAGTGAGGAAGGAGTGGGCACAAGGGTATTTGTTAATTTGCCCCGAAAAAATAAATAAAGGGAATTTAGGCCCCAGTTAAATAAATGCAAGAACGGATTTAACGGGGTAAAAATTGAGCGATTGCGGAATTATATATGGAAACGATCTTAATCGTAGATGATGAAAAGAACTATCTGGTTATTCTTGAAACCCTATTGGCTCCTGAGGGTTACGAGATAATTACAGAAGTTAATGCCATCAATGCACTACAGTTAATCAGGGAGACGGATCTAGACTTAGTAATTACAGATATGAAAATGCCTGCGATGAATGGGATCGAGCTCCTAGAAGAATCAAAGAAAACAAACCCTGAACTTCCCGTTATCATCATGACTGCCTATGGGACTATAGAGATGGCAGTTGAAGCCATGAAAAAGAGGGCCTATGATTACATTACCAAGCCTTTCAGAAATGAGGAATTAAAGCTGACTATCAAGAAAGCCTTGGAAAACTATCGCCTTATTAAAGAAAACAGGCTTCTCAGTGAGGCCCTTTCAGATCGTTATAAATATGGAAATATAATCGGCAAGAGTAAGCCCATGCTCAAGATATATGATATGATCAATAAAGTAGCCCAATCTAAGGCATCTGTAATGATCACAGGCCCATCTGGTACAGGCAAAGAACTTATCGCTAAGGCCATTCATTATAATAGCCCGAGGAAAAGCAGGCCCTTTATCTCTATAAATTGTGGTGCATTGACTGAAACATTGTTAGAAAGTGAACTTTTTGGCCATGAAAGGGGCGCCTTTACTGGGGCTATTGCCATGAAAAAAGGGCGGTTTGAATTGGCTGATGAGGGAACCTTATTTCTGGATGAGGTGGGCGATATGCCACCTTCTCTACAGGTAAAGCTACTCAGGGTATTACAGGAGATGGAATTTGAAAGGGTGGGTGGGACTAAAGCTATTAAGGTGGATGTCAGGATCCTGTCTGCCTCGAATCGTAAATTAAAAGAAGAGATAGATAGAGGGATATTCAGAGAGGATCTTTTCTATCGTTTGAATGTGGTTCAGATAGGAGTACCACCCTTAAAAGATAGGATTGAGGATCTTCCCTTTCTCGTCGCTCATTTTATAGAAAAATTCCAGCCATCCAAAAAGAAAAAAATAGAGATAGCTCCTGAGGTTTGGAAAGCCCTGTACAACTATAGCTGGCCCGGGAATATTAGGGAGCTAGAAAATACAATTGAAAGGGCAGTGGTAATGAGTTCAAGTGAAATGATCACGACGGAAGATCTACCAGAGTATTTTGTGGAAATGGTACCGCTTAATCTGACTCTACCTAAAGCCCTAGAGCAGTTAGAAGAAAAACTGATAAGAGGAGCCCTTGAGTACACTAACCAGGTTCAAGCGCAAGCTGCTGAGATGCTTGGCATAAGTCGACATGTGATGCATTATAAAATGAAGAAATACGGGATGCTAACTTAGATGTTAAAAAATTTTAACAGAAAATAAGGCTGTTATTTTAATATGTTAAACAATATATAAGCCTATTAAGGAGAGAAAATGTTAAAAAATTTTACCAAATCATAATTATAGCTATGGAAAGAAAATTTTCAGGATTTAAAATTATCAATATATTTCAGCTAATTACCTTTTATTATGAGGAGATTTGTAAATTTGGCAAGAATATTGCTTTATTTAGATATTAGATTAGAAAAAAACCTCTTTTCTCCTAATAAAGAACCAATCGCTTAAAAGTGGTTGGTTTTTTATTTAGTATCCAAGCCTTCTTAAAGACCTAGTATCACTGCTCCAATTTTTTTCAATCTTGACAAAAAGTTCCAGATATACATGAGAGGAAAATATTCTTTCCATTTCCATCCTTGCATTTCTTCCTATTTTTTTAATCATTCTTCCGTTTTTCCCAATAATTATACCTTTCTGTGATGCCTTTTCCACAAATATAGTTGCCATGACAGCAAGCAGATTCCTTTCTGGGTCTTCCTCTATTTTTTCAACCATTACAGCACAGGAATATGGTAGCTCATCTCTTGTCTCATAATATATTTTCTCCCTTACAATTTCGGTTATTAGAAATTCCTCAGACTTATCAGTGACCATACCAGGAGGAAAAAATTGAGGGCCTGGGGATAGTCTCTCTCTTAACTCCCCTCTTAAGGTTTCCAACCCATCACCATAAAGGGCAGATACAGGGATGATAGAATCAAAATGATGAATTTTGCTATACGAGTCGATTATAGGCAGTAGGTTTTCTTTTTTGACTAAATCGATCTTGTTTATGGTCAGGATGGTAGTTTTATTTGTTTTTCTCAAAAGCCTTAGAATAATATTTAGCTCATTATTATTCGCAGGCTCATCTGGCTCGACTACCAGAAGTATGATATCGACTTCCCCCAAAGAAGTTTTTGCTGAGCCAACCATGCTTTTATGGAGCAAAGATCTCGTTTGATGAATGCCAGGGGTGTCTATGAATATCATCTGGCAATCGTATCCGTTATAAATTCCTAGGATCCTATTTCTGGTAGTTTGGGGCTTGGGTGATGTAATGGCTATTTTTTGCCCAAGTAACCTATTTAAAAGAGTAGATTTGCCAACATTAGGTGTCCCGATTATGGATATAAAACCAGATAAAAAGCTCATATAGGAACGGAAAATTTCCCTGATCTAACTGAATTCACAAGGAGGTGGGCTTGCCTAGTAGGTTCAGGGATTCTATAAGTTAAACAAGTTTCAAGAACAAATTTTATACAGTCGTTTAGCATTATCCCATATCCTGGGGAAATAAAGATAGGTTTTACCTTTGATTTTGTTCGAACTACGGCCCCAATAACCCTATTTTGGTGTCTGAGATAGACATAGTCACCTTTGTGTTCCCCAACTTGATTATATTTACCCACAAGCAGTGATTTTGCACAACCAATAGTAGGCTTATTTAAAAGGACTCCCAGATGCGAAGCAAGACCAAGGCCCCTCGGGTGTGCGATACCCTGCCCATCACAGAAAATCAAATCTGGCTCTATCTCTATCTTTCTGAGTGCATCAATTAATGCAGGAATTTCCCTGAAGCTTAAAAGGCCAGGTATATAAGGAAATGAAACCTTCTTTTGGGACCATCTCTCTTCTGTCTTGCCTAATGAGGGAAAATCAAGAACAATAACTCCTGCCCACATTTTATTAGACCCTTTTGCATAAGAGACATCTAATCCGGCAACATATTTTATTCTTTTATTTATCTTTTTTAAAATAACCTTATCTTTTAGGCACTTCTGAATTCTGACTGCCTCTTTATATGTCACATTCCAGGGATGTAAATCAGGGATTTCCATCCTATATTTTCTCTAAACTTGTATAGCCAAGATGAAGTAACTTGATACCTCTATCCTTAAAGATAACCTCTATCTTGTCATCACCCAGAAATCTGGCTATTACTCCTGTACCAAAGGCTGGATGATTGACCCTGTCACCTTGTCTTAGGGCAGAGGAGTCCACAGTCAGTGGATCCATGGATTTAGTAAAAGATTTTGACCCTAAAATTGCATTATAATGAGAGACACCTGCTCGCTCATGCATGGCTGCTCTATATGGGTTAATGGCAAGAGGGGCTATGGCAGACGGGTAGGATGATATAAATGATTGGTGCTCAATAACATTGTGAGGCAAGGCACTAATAAATGATGAAAGACCTCTATGGTAATTGTCCCTAAATCCTCCGGAGTTACGCACCAACTCCTGCCCTGGATAGACAATGATAAGTTTATCTTTAGCTCGAGTAGCTGCAACATATAGCAACCTGAGTTCTTCCTCAAGGCTGTCTATGTTTACAAAGGACTTTCCAGGTGGAAATCGTCCATCCACAAGCCAGATTATAAAAACTACTCCCCACTCCAAACCTTTAGCTGAATGTACGGTAGAAAGGGTCAAATAATCCGTTTTATCTAAAGGTCTAATATCTACCGGACTTGTAGGAGGTTCAAGAGAGAGGTCATCTAAGAATGCTCTCAAGTTTTTATACCTAGATGCCATTGAGATTAACTGTTCTAACTCTTGTTGTCTTCTCGGGAAGTCATCAAATCTTTCCTTTAAAAAGGGGCTGTAATATGCAACTGCAAGCTCCACCCCTTTCTCAGGCATTACCTTTGGTGTGGAAAGGGCACCCATAAGCTTGGCTAATTTAGTGAGCCCCTCTTTTTCTTTACTGATCCCTGGCCATTCATTTATCCTACCTGGCAATACATGATCTTTTTTCATCCAATCAATTATTGTCTTGCTCCTTCCTGGACCAATATTTTTTAGTAACCTTAAGAGACGGCCCCAGCTAAGAATGTCTTCTTTATTAATAATTACCCTGAGATGGGCCAAAAGATCTTTGATGTGTGCAGACTCCATAAATTTAAATCCTCCGTATTTAGCAAAGGGGATATTGCGGCGTGCAAGCTCAAGTTCTAATTCAAATGAATGATAGCCAGCCCTAAATAAAACAGCTATATCTCTCAGTTGTCGTCCCTCGTCTAATAGAGTTTCTATAGCCCTGCATACATAGAATGCCTGATCACGTTCGGTTCCAGCGTCCATAACCAGGGGAACTTCATTACCCACCCTCCTAGTAAAGAGGCATTTAGTATATTTTTCCTTTGCCTGATCCATAAGGGCATTGGTCATTGTAAGTATGGACTGAGTGGATCTATAATTTTCTTCTAGTTTTATGATCCTTGTCCCTGGAAAATGAACTGGAAAGTCAAACATATTTCTAAAATTGGCCCCTCTAAAAGAGTAAATACACTGAGAATCATCACCCACAACCATAACATTTTGGTGTAAAGAACCAAGATACCGGATGATATCCGCCTGAATGGTATTTGTATCCTGATATTCATCAACCATGATATATTTGTACCTATTGCTCAACTGCAGTCTAATTTCCTCATCTTCTTTTAAAAGGTGTCTAAAGATAAGAATAAGATCATCATAATCCATGAGGCTGTTTTTTCTTTTATATTCTTTATAAATTTTAAGCAGGTGTTCTATCTGTGAAAGAACTGGTAGAAATTGAGGGTATTCTGTCTCCATAATCTCGGCTAAGGACTTCTCCATATTGGCCGTTTTACTAAGAATAGTTGAAATAGTAGAGCTTCTCGGTAACCTAATAGACCTTTTTTCTCCATCTACTTCAGGGACAAGGGCATGAGTTACCTCCTCCATGTCGGATCTATCCATTATGATGAAGGAGGGGCTTAAGCCGACCCTTTGTGCTTCTTCTCTTAAAACATGCTGAGCAAGGGAATGAAAAGTGCCACCAGATACATCTTTGCATCTCCTATCTGATAGCTTTGCTGCCCTCTCAAGCATCTCTTTGGCTGCCTTTCTTGTAAAGGTAAGAAGCAGTATCTCCTTTGGCGGAACACCTCTTTCTACCAACCATGCGACCCTATAGACTAGGGTTCTGGTCTTTCCGCTTCCAGCCCCTGCAATTACAAGGATCGGCCCATCAGGGGCTGTAGCTGCAGATAACTGAACCTTGTTCAAGACTTTCTGGTATTGTATTTTACCGGACATTAATCCCTGATATACATACTTAAGTAAAAAGCGGGTCATATAAGGATAAAATAGGATAACATAGTTGCTTGAAAAAATATACCCATACACTTAAATTAGGACGCAGATTTTCGCCGATATACGCAGATAATGATTCTATTAGCTCTTTATATTTAAAATCTTTACAATCTGCGTTCATCTGCGTCTAAAAAAGAAATTCCTATAATATCAAGTTATGATAAGTCATTATAGGTTTTCCCCTTTATTTGAATTGGGCTTGAGTAAAAAATTTGATAAGGTTATTCTTAATATGTAACAAGAGCCCACAGCTTGAGAGAATAATAAAAAGAGACAGCCTCGAACTAGTTTTTATATAGCTATAGAATCCCTTTAATAATTTGGATATTTGAAGACTCTTGAGATTTATACAATCCTGAGGTTCAGAGAGGAGAGATTGTGTTACAAGAAATTTTACGCTGGATATGGGACGAAACGCTTTTAAATAATCTTGTTGCAGGATTTTCCACCATAGTTTTATTGATCCTCATAGCTGTGTGTATCGTAGTGCTTTCAAAAGGAGCCGATTGGATGATTGATGGCGTTGTTCACTTGGCACGCAGGACTGGCTTGCCGAGAATAGTCATTGGAGCAACTATTATTTCACTCGGAACAACCATGCCGGAGGCCTTTGTGTCGGTAATGGCCGCTTGGTTGGGCAATCCAGGTCTAGCACTTGGAAACGGCGTCGGATCCATCATTGCCGACACGGGCTTGATTTTTGGGCTGACGTGCGTTATGACAACTGTGCCTGTGAACCGATTCATTCTCAATCGAACAGGTTGGGTGCAGGTTGGGGCAGCCACCCTGCTTGTCGTTATTTCGGTTATTGTCTTGGTTGTTATGCCCGGGGAACCAATCCTGCATAGATGGGTTGGTTTTCTCTTCCTGCTTTTTCTGGCCGGCTACATGTACATAACCTACGTTTGGGCTAAGCAAGGAGGTAGCATGGCTATGGAAGGGGAAGAGGTGGATGATTCCGAATTGACAAGCTTGGGAAAATGCTGGCTGATGATAGTTGGGGGCCTGTTTTTAGTCGTAGTCGGTGCCCGGATACTGGTGCCCAGCGCAGTGGAGATAGCCCAAAGAATTGGTGTGCCTGAGGACGTCATTGCTGCAACCATGGTGGCCTTTGGCACATCCCTGCCAGAACTCATGACAGCTATTGCAGCGGTACGGAAGGGGCATCCCGAGATTACTGTTGGGAATATCGTTGGCGCGGATGTTCTAAACTGCCTGTTCGTTATTGGTGCTGCTGCTGCAGCCAGACCCCTTGCGATTCCACCTAACTTTTACTCTTTTCACTTCCCTGCCATGCTTATCATTCTATACTCCTTTCGGTTTTTCATCTTCAGGAACAGGGATGGCCGTTTCAAGAAAGCGCAAGGAGCTTGGCTTTTAAGCATATATCTTGTTTACTTAGTTCTACAGTACGCCTTTAATATCGGAACAGTCGAATGATAGGAAAGTTCAGCACCTTGATAAGGATAAAAGACATAGATTCATTACCTCAAGACATTATATGACTTATAATAAAGAAAAATGCACCAACTGCAATAAGAAGCAGCAACCCTATTGGGATAGAGAAGGCAACAATTATCCTCAAATAACTTGTCTCGTGGGCCTCTTTAAGCCCAATAATCTGAACAATGCTTCTCCAAACCCATCCTATTGGACTGCCTATAAATGGTAATATAGACCAAATCCTGGTAGCCTGAGAATATGCCACAACCCTGAAGGTGGCCTCAAATCTGTTTTTACCACCTCTTACCAGAAGGAGCAAAAGATGGATGATAAGGCTCGAGATAAAGATACTAATGCTTACTAATAAGGGTGAAATGAGGATAAGGATTAGGAATATAATAGGTGAGCTCAATGATATAGAAAAACCTCCAAAAGGCTTGAGAAGTCCACTGTTAGCAATTAAAAATTCCCAGAAAAATGCAAACATGCTGCCGATAGAGCCTACTAGTAGCCCAAATGCCAAGGGCTCTCTCCATCCACCCTTGACAGGCATAGCGGAAAACATGTTTTTGGGGGAAAAGATTGTAGATCTAATTGTTTGCTTTATACTTTTCCATAGCCCAAGCTGTAAACGCCTTTCCCATGGTGTAGCATCCCTCTTTTCAGCTTCTACATCTTCTTCCTTTTTCAGATATTTAAATCTATTTCCGCATTTTGGGCACTTTATCCATCTTGCCCCTGGAGGTATCTTTTCAAGTGGGATACTTTTTGTGTAATTACATTGCGTGCACGTTATCTCTACCATCGCTCAACTCCAAAACTTAGATTAGAGTGAAAGTCATAAAAATATTTTTATATTCTATTTCTGAAGAAATCAATAGGTGTTTTATCTCACTATAGTAAAGAATACACCCAAAATAAAACCAACCCAACTTATAAATAGGTTTGATTTTTCCTTTTCGAGTAAGTTATTTGATTGAAGATACATTTTTAAAAATTCATGATAAATAGGTGTAGAGAGGCTTCAGCACAGAATGTCTTAAAATTTAAAAAAATAGAAAGAAAAAGTCAGGATAAAAAAGTCAGGAAATGTTCTTGATTTTTCTTATTAATACTCTATACTATTCCTAATTTTAAAAAGGGAGGTGATAAACAAGACTGATAAAACTACAGAATAAGCATACTCAGGTAATAAAAACTTAAAGAGGAGGATTAATCATGGCCGAAAAAAACGAAAGATCAAGCCTTGAGTTTTTAAAGGACTGGGGCGGAGGCTTAACCAATTGGACTGAAAAGTGGATTCCCGATGCCCTGGTTATTGTGTGGATCCTTACGGTTATAACCTTTATCTTTGCCTTTATATGGGGAGATGTGGGGCCAGCAAAGGCTGTTCATGCCTGGGGCAAGGGATTTTGGATCTTACTCAAATTTGGCATGCAGATGTGCCTGATTATGATGACCGGCTACATCTTAGCCTGTTCACCGCCTGTAAAAAGGCTTCTGAATGGTCTTTCTAGTCTTCCTAACACAGAAAAGCCATGGCAGGCCATTATGGTTATGGCCCTATTTTCCATGATTATAGCCTGGTTTAACTGGGGCCTGAGCCTGATTGGAAGTGCCATGTTGGCCTTATTTATGGTCAAAAATAATCCAAAGGTTGATTACAGGCTGCTTGTTGCAGGGGCCTACCTTGGACTTGGCTGTACCTGGCATTCTGGTTTATCCGCATCAGCACCCCTGCTGGTAAACACACCTGGAAACTTTCTGATAAAGAGCGGCTACCTGACAGAGACCATCTCAACATCTCAGACCATCTTCACACCATTTAATATCATTTTGCTCATAATCATAATAATTGTTGTTACCGTCCTGATGTCCCTGATGCATCCCTCAGAGGAAAAGACCTATAAGGTTAAGCCTGAATTGATGAATCAATTAAAGATATACGAATCTCCAGAGAGGCCGACTGGCAAGCTCAGCCCATCAGCATGGTTAAACTGGTGGCCGGGATGGAATATTATTATGGCTATAGCCGGTTTTTGGTGGCTCGGTAAAACAGTGGGGGAGATTGGATTTGCCAAAGCTATAAATTTGAATAATATCAATCTCTTCTTTCTGATGCTTGGTGTCCTCTTTCACTGGAGACCCTGGAGCTTTCTCAAGGCAACTCAAGAGGCAGGGGGAGCAGTCTGGGGGATTGTAATCCAGTTTCCTTTTTACGCTGGCATCTTTGGTCTGTTTAAATATACTGCCCTGGCAACAGCTTTTACCAGTGCCTTTGTAGCTGTGTGTAGTGGCAGTACGTTTTTGCTGATCGTATACTGGTATGCTGGCTTTTTAAACTACTTGATTCCTTCAGGTGGTTCAGAATGGGCAATCACTGCACCTTATCTGCTGCCGGCTGCCAAAGAGTTAGGAGTAGCTGCTAATAAAGTGGTTATAGCCTATGGCTGGGGAGATATGATGACTGATATGATTCAACCCTTCTGGGCGATTGCTATGCTTGCTGTTGCCAAGCTTGAGTTTAGGGAGATCATGGGTTGGCTCCTAATGGTGTTTGCTGTCTATTTTGTAATTACATCTATAGCCTTTTTAATTTTGCCAGTACTTTAATTGTAAGCAATCAGCGATCAGAAAATCAATAAAAACCCTGGGGCTATGCAAAAGTTCCAGGGTTTTTGCCAGAATTTATACAATCATCCAGATAGGAAAACTGTAGCCATAATTTTAGCATCGGTAATGATGTTTTTGATCGAGCAGTATTCATTAGGCTGATGGGCTGTTTGGGATGTAGTAGACCAAACTGCTGCAGGAAGTCCTGCTTCCCTGAAAAATGCTGCCACTGTGCCACCTCCAATGCCCATAGGTTTTGCTTTCAGTCCAGTTACCTTCTTTATAGCCTTGGCAAGGGAAGTAACTACTGGGGAATCTATTGGTGTTGGTGGGGCACAATC
>JAUWZC010000185.1 GCA_030615565.1 Desulfobacteraceae bacterium
CGGCCTGGGACAATGAAAAAACTTAGAATCAATTATGAGTCACTCAATAAAGAAAACCCAAGGCTTATTTTTTGCTCCATTTCCAGCTTCGGTCAGAGCGGCCCTTATCGAGATGTAGTGGCGCATGATATTAATATCTTGGGTATAGCCGGCTTTTTCGAAATCACCGGGGAAAGAGATAGAAAGCCTGTGATCCCGGGCGTTCAAATTGCTGACTCAGTCGCTGGGATGAATGCAGCATTAGCGATTCTCATTGCTCTGATCGGTCGGGAGAAGACAGATAGAGGCCAGTTCTTGGATATATCTATGTTTGACGGGGTGATGTCCTGGATATTCGATGCTGCAAGATACGTATTTGCAGGAAAGAGTGTGCCATACAAGGGCAAAGGGAGGCTCTGGGGAGGCCTTCCCAACTACAATCTTTATCGAACCAAGGACGATAAGTATATTACTGTAGGGGTTCTGGAAGCCAAGTTTAAGAGAGCCTTGCTTAAGAAGCTGGGGCGTGAAGATATTAAGGTGAAGGAGAGTGAGGCTACATCTACCGAAACCAGAGATGATGAGGGAGAGTTGTTTGCTTTTCTCCAGAAGACTTTTCTTACAAAGACTAGAGATGAATGGATGGATGAGCTTGCTGGGTTAAATATATGCGTTGGACCTGTAAATACAGTTGAAGAAGCCCTTTCGCACCCCCAGACACTCTCTCGAACAATGGTTGTGGAAGTTGACCACCCGGCAGCGGGCAGAACCAAGCAGCTTGGCTCTCCGTTGAAGTTTTCCGAGAAACCGATTGATGTGAATCGATTTCCAGCCCCTCAGCTAGGTGAACATACAAGAGAGATTCTTGGGCGATTGGGTTACTCGGAACAGGAGATCGAGGCTTTATTAAAAAGGAAGATTATAGGTGGGATCGATAAAGCAAAATAATCACCTAAATATGGTGAATAGGGCAGGGGGATAAAAACAGATAAAAGATACAATGAGGAGGGATAAGTTATGAATATCTCAAAGGATATAAAGATAAGGGTAATAGGTGTAGGAAAGGTGGGAATGAGCATTGTACAGGCCTTTGCACAGTCTGGATTCAAGGTCTATGGGGCGGATATTGATAAGGATATCATAGATAAGGGACTAAAGAAGGTGGTGCAAAATCTTGAAAAATTGGTCTCAAAGGGCAAGATGAATGCCGAGGAAAAGAATGCAATACTCTCGAGAATAGAGCTTTCCACCGATTTTGACCACCTCCAGGATGCTGCCGTGGTTATTGAGGCTGTATTTGAGGACATGGATGTAAAAAAAGAGACATTTAAAAAAATAGACAACCTTGTTAATTCAAAAGAGGCCCTTCTTCTGACTAATACTTCCTCACTTTCTATTTCTGAGATTGCTTCTGTTACCAAAAGGCCTGAACAGGTTGCAGGGATGCATTTTTTTAACCCGGTGCCTGTAATGAAGCTTGTGGAGGTTGTCCGTGGTACGCTGACCTCGGATGAAACCGTTGGACAGGTCAAAGAACTGGCAAGGTTGATGGGAAAGACACCAATCCTTTCTGCTGACAGCCCTGGATTCATTGTTAACAGGATGTTGAACGCTTTGACCTGTGAGGCTGCGAGGATTGTGGAGCAAGGGGTTGGCTCGGTAGCTGATGTGGATATAGGGGCAAGATTGGGTTTGGGACATCCCGTGGGCCCCTTCGAACTTTTCGATTTTCTGAATGGCATTCCGTTGCTTAACCATGTAACAGATTATATGGCAGAGGAATTGGGTGAAAGGTTTCGTTTGCCCGTATGGGTGAAGAACCTGGTCAGAGCAGGTATGGCAGGCCGGGATTCTGGTAGAGGTTTTTATGATTACAGCCAAAAGGGGAAGTGATCGATGTCCGGAAAAGAGATTGTCTTGAAAAGAGAGAACAGAATAGCAACAATCACCTTTAACCGGCCATATGTACACAATGCACTGAATAGCGCCATGGTAGCTGGCCTGGAGAAGGCATTGGATGTAATCGAGGAAGATAAAGATATAAGATGCTTAATCCTCACAGGTGCTGGTGAGAAATCATTTCTATCTGGTTCTGACATTAAAGAGCTTAGCGAGAGGACACCCCTCAGCGGGATCGAAACTTCTATGAAAAGACAGGGGTTGCTAAACAGGATCGATAGTTTGGACATTCCTTCTATAGCAGCTATCAACGGCTATGCCTTTGGCGTGGGATGTGAAATCGCCCTGGCCTGCACCTTTAGGCTGGCATCAGAGAAAGCCAAGATGGGGCAGTTAGAGATTAATCTGGGAATCATCCCTGGGGCGGGTGGCACTCAAAGGCTCCCCAGGCTAATAGGTAAGTCCAGAGCCGCAGAGTTAATCTTGATGGGAAAGATCATTAATGCACAGGAGGCCTACCGGATCGGCCTTGTCAACAGGATTGTTCCTCCAGATGATTTGATGGATGAATGCCATAAGTGGGCTACAACTCTCTCAGAAAAAAGCCCTGTAGCTGTGGAATATGCACTCAGGGCTATTAACCAGGGTATTGATGTTGATTTGAACACAGGACTTCGTATTGAGAGTCTCTGCCTTGGGGCCTGTTTTTCATCAAAGGATAGTAAGGAAGGTTTGAGTGCTTTTTTGGAAAAGAGAAAACCGAAATTTACGGGAGGGTAACCATCAGGATACGATATGAATATCATAAAAGATACAAGAGGGAAATGCAGGTGATAATATGGGATATAACAATGTCTAATTATAAAGGCGAATGAATAAAAAATTATAAGAAGATAAAAATATTTTAGGAGGTATGAAAGATGACAATTAACAAAGTTTTAGTGGTTGGTTTAGGACTGATGGGAAGAGGAATTCTTCAGGTGTGTGCCCAATCGGGGTTTGAGTCTTACGGCTATGATGTGTCTGAAGAGGCAGTGAAAAATGCCATAGGTTTTATTGAGAATACCCTGGAAAAGCGGGTTAAGAAAGGAAAGATGACAGAGGATGATAAGACAAAAGTTCTCGCTAATATTAAAGTAGTTTCAGATTTGAATGAGGCCAAAGATGTTGATCTTGCTATTGAGGCCGTGTTCGAAGATATAAATGTCAAACAGGATGTCTTTAAAAAGCTTGATGAAGTATTGCAGCCTAATGCCATTCTAGCATCAAATACCTCGGCTTTACCTGCCACGCCGCTGGCTTCGGTCACCAAAAGAGCTGATAAGTTCATCATTATCCACTTTCATCTGCCTCCCACAGTTATGAGACTTATTGAATTGGTAAGGGCTATTCAAACCAGTGACGAAACAACAGAATCTGCAAAGGAATTCTGCAAAGCCATTGGTAAAGATGCTGTAGAAATCAAGGTTGACTGCCCTGGTTTTCTGACTAACAGAACTATGATTCCGCTCATGAATGAGGTTGTCTATTGTCTTTATGAAGGGGTGTCCACCAGAGAAGACATTGATTTGGCCTTTAAATCGGGCTTTAACTGGCCCATGGGTCCATTGCAACTCATGGACTTTATTGGTCTAGATACGCTTCTTCATATTATGGAGGATTTGCACAAGCGCTGTGGTGGAAATAAATTTTTACCATGTCCACTACTAAGCAATATGGTGGCTGCCGGATATTGTGGCCATAAATCAGGCAAGGGATTTTACGAATATTCAAAGTAATGGATGTTTATAAAATCCTTCCCGAAAAGGTTTTCGAAACCAAAGGACGGCTTATTGGGAATATCTTAAAAAGGGATTTTTTCGAGAGGGGCTTAATTATGCTTTGAAGATAGCCGGTTCTGGAGACTATGTTAACTGCCAGACCCGCTCTTATTTTTCCAGCATCAGAGGGATTTGAATGGAATGCGAAGGCATTTCAGTAGTATTTAGGCCTTAAAAAACCCAAGGAATAATACAGGCAAGGGCAAAAATCCTATTTGCCCAGGTCTCATATGTTAAGGAGGTTTGATATGATAATAGCAGGAATTGATTGTGGCGCAAAAAACACAAAAACAGCTATTCTAAAAGATGGCAACATAATTGGTAAGGGTATAGCCCTTACCGGTTTTGATCAGGCAATCGCCGTTAAAGAATCATTTGAGGCTGCCTTAAAGGATGCAGGTATTGATTCAAAGGATATTGAGAAAATTGGCGGAACAGGCGCAGGTATGGATGAGATCAAGGAGGCAGACATTAAGGTTAATGAGGTAAAGGCCATGGCTAAGGCAGCCAATTATTTTTTTCCTTCATCCAGGACAGTAACCGATGTTGGTGCAGAAATGGGTAGAGCTGTAAAGATTGATGAGAAAGGTCAGGTAATTGACTTTGCTATAAATGAAAAATGTGCTGCAGGGGCAGGGGCATTTATAGAGGCAATGTCCAGGGCCCTTGAGGTAAAACTTGAGGAACTGGGTCCAATGTCACTCCAGTCTGATAAATCTATCCCTATGAATGCCCAGTGCGCAATATTCGCTGAATCTGAGGTAATTGGTTTAATTCATGCCAAGACTCAGAAGTTAGATATCAGCAAGGCAATTCATGATGCAATGGCAAGCAGGATTGTATCTATGATTAGGAGGATTGGTGTAAATGAGGATGTTGTTATGATCGGAGGAGTTGGATTGAATCCAGGGTTT